>PLXO01000165.1 GCA_003151425.1 Acetobacteraceae bacterium | reverse complement strand
AGGCGAGCTTATAGAGGAAGGCGGCAGGGGCGTGCTTGCGCAAGTCGCGCATGCGCTGCTCGAGCCCGGGCTCCTCGGCCAACCGTGTGCGGTACGTACCTGAGAAACCCTCCACCCGCTCCGGGTTGAAGATCTCCATGTGGGACATAACATCGGGGTGCGACTGGAGAAGATTCACCAGCATCGAGCTGCCCGTGCGAGCGGCACACGTCACCATGAAGAGGCCGTCGCGCATCGCCTTCGGCTGGACCGCCGACGTTGCCGCAGCCGTTTTCTCCATGCCAGTCCCAGGGCTGTTCAACGCTCTCAACTGAAGCTCCACTTGGTTAGGGCATCCATCCGGCGAGAGCGTCGGCTATTTGCGTTGGCTTCCGACAAGGTCTCACTCGCTCTCTGATTCGCGCACGCATCTGCTTCCGCAGCCTCCCGGCCCGACTCTGCTTCGGACAGGGGTTGCTGAACGCCAGCAACGGGCCCGCCCTGGGGGACAGGCACATTGCCATCCTGCATGTGGTGAGACAATGGCCCCGTGCGCTCAACGCCGGCGGATGATGGAGCGCGTGCAGCCGCTTCTGCCCCCTGCGCAATCCTCGCCCGCGGCGCCGCCACGTCCGGACCCAACGCCGCCAACCGGTCGTCGGCTGCCGCCAATGCGGCCTGCGCCTGCTGCAGTTCAGCCTGCATGGCTGCGATCCTCCGCGCGGGGCCGTCCACATCGGATGAATGGACGTAGATGCTTGTCGCCGCGCCTTCGATCGGGTTGTCGGACGCCAGCGCGAAGATGTAGACGGCCCGCGCAGGTCCGTCCGCGGCTTCCACCAGCGCCTCGCTCCGGCGCTCGAAGCTGCGCACGCCGGCCGGCTCGCCCTGCAGCGGCAGCAACGCCGACCCCAGGAAGCAGCGCTGTCCGCTGGCGGCGACATGCGCGAAATGGCGCGACAGCAGAGCGGTGAACTCCGCCGCGGTCAGTTCTCGCACATGGAACGGATTGGCCGTGTCCCCGCCGCTCGAATACACGTCGCGATCGGGGCTCGACATCACCAGCAGCCCGCCCGGCCGCAGAACACGCTTGATCTCGGACAGGAACTGCTCCTGCTCGGAGAGGTGCTCGATCGTCTCGAACGACACGACCACGTCCACGGCGGCGTCCGGCAATGGGATGTTCCGAGCGTCGCCGACACGGAAAGACAGGTTATCCTTCCGGTAGTTCCTGGCGGCGAAGCGCACCGCCTGCTCCGAGATGTCGACGCCGATGACGGATCTGGCGACCTGCGCCAGAATCGCAGTACCGTATCCCTCGCCCGACGCGATGTCCAGCACATCCCGGCCGCGGCCAAAATCGCGCGCCAGGAAGTAGCGATGTAGATGCTCGATCTCGACCTGGCCTGTCGCCGCCCCCGTCAACCGTTCGCCGGTGAATTCCAGCTGCTCTTCGGGACGCTCGCGACGAAAAGTCTCGGCCATGCCTGATCTCCCGGAATTCTGATCCTGCGCCATGGACCGACCAGCGCCACGCAACCCATTGTTCCGCCTTGTCGGCCAGCGCCAGGCACTCCGCTGCCTGGCCTGCCCCCTCGAGGGCCCGGATTGCCACATACAGGACATCTACTCGATCAGGATGGCACCTCCTCCCGTGCGCATCCATCACATGCGGTCACCGTGTCGGTAGCACACGATCTGTCCGGTGACACTGGGCTCTTTGGAAAGCCTGGATGCGCCGGACGGAAGCCCACCAGGGTGTGCGGATGATCAAGGTCCGGAGCGTATTGGGTCGTTATGAGGCGAGTGAATTCAATCAGCTGGAAGCGGCTGAGCTGCTTGGGGTCATTGAGCGGACGTTTCGCCGCTGGTGCCTGCGCTTTGAAGACGCTGGGGAAGCCGGTTTGCTGGATCGCCGGCTCGACCGGGCATCGGGCAAACGAGTGCCGGTCGACCGGGAGCACGAGGTCGAAGTTCTGTATCGCAGCCGCTACAGCGGGATCACCGCCAAGCATTTCCACGAGCACCTGATCCGCGATCACAACTTCAACTGGGGCTACACGTGGACCAAGGTCTTCCTGCACTCGAAGGGCCTGCTGGAACGAGCCACGCGGCGCGGCGCACACCGGCGCAAGCGGCCCCGGCGGCCGATACCGGGGATGATGCTGCATCACAGCCTGCCCCCGGACTTGTTCCGGGGGACGGCTCCCGGCATGCGTGGCTGTTCGGGGCCTCGATCGTGTCCCAGTCCGTGGTGTAGCTGCGGTGGCAGCGGAGCCGCTCGCGACACGCGCCTTGCCCATGGCGCAGGAGCGAGTGAGCGGCGCAGCGGTGGTCATCCACGATCTTCGGTAGGGTCGGGTTTGCAGTCGCAACCTTAGACAAGGACCGAAGATGACCGACGATATGATGGCCCTGCAGGGGCTGATGGAGAAGAGCGCCGACGTGGACATTTTGCGCGAGATGATCGGCTTCGCCGCCCAGCGGCTGACCGCTTCAACCGCCGGCAGCCCGTCGCTCAGCACCGCGGTGAGACTGTTGACCATTTGGCGATCGCTGTCGGCCGCACCGGCGAGCTTGCGGTGGATCCGGTCCAGGCCGGTCGGCAGCACCCAGTCCTTAAACGGCACACCGTTCCTGAGCGCACCAGGCTTACGGGCCAGCACCGGCACGTAGTGCCAGGGATTAAACACTGTCTGATCGCGACCGAAGCAACGACCATGCTCACCGACAGATCGACCGTCCTGGCGCAGTTCAATCCGATCATGCTGTCCAACGTCGCAGACATGCCCGCGGCGCTTGCAGCCACGGCCGAGGACGGCAAGCCGGTTACCCCAGGACTGGTCGCGTGCCTCAGGCCCTACATGCGCGAGCACATCCGACGCTTCGGACAGTACGGAACATGGACGATCTACCAAGCCCCCTCAACCCCCAGCCGCTCCCGTTCGAGATGCCTTGTGACCACTTTTTTTCACGTATCCTGAACCTGGGCCTAGGACAACGGCAGCCCCGGCACAGCCACCTTCCCCGACCGCCCCGGAGGCCCATCCCAGCGCGAAACGGCGAAGCGGCGGCATGCCCCGACCCGGCCGCGCTACCGTCCGCCGGCGATCATGTCCCGGCCGCCAGTGCGGAGTGCCTGCCCTGGTGACCCGGCGCCTGACGAGGCACCCCCGGACAGGCGGAGCGACACACCGACCACGCGAGCCGGATCGTCATGGCCTTGTCGTTCTTCCCTCCGACAGCAGCGCGGGAGCAACCGACGTGGTCCTCCGTGGCCCCCCGAAGCGTCGATCGACCGGGATACCCCATGGAGCGGAATGGTCCCAGCGGAGCGCGCAGCGCGCGACGGCTCAACCAGCCGCCAGACGGTGAGGCATGGAACCGGACAGGCTGTGCGGAGAGGCCGCTGCGTGTTCAGGGGCGAAAACCTTTCCGGCCATGCCTGTCTCTCCCGCGGCCAGGCGTCAGTCACCGGCCCTGTGCCTGCGTCCTCCCCTCGGATGCGTGCGGTTTAGGCCGGGCGCCGGTCTCCGTGAAAGGGTGAGTCCTCACCATGCTCGCTCGAAGACGAACTGCGCGTGGCTCAGGTCCCGCGCAAGGGCGCGCCTTTCTCTCCGCCCGCCTATGCCCGTCCAGGAAAACCGCACCCGAGAGGAAGACGCAGGCACAGGGCCGGCGGACGCCTCGGGCAGCGAGAGAGACAAGATCATGGCCGTCAGGAAGTCCGCCCCCAAGACCACCCGGCAGCCCGCGTCCCGCACATCGCCGGTCCGTCAGGCCATCACCTTCAAGCTGGTCCAGGCCCACGCACCCCACGCCGCCCTCGCCGAGAACCTGGTCCGCACCTTCGGGCTCGTTCCGGTCGACTACGACGCCATCCGCGCGGCCACGGAGGACCACGTCGCCCGCTCCGCCGAGGCGCTACCGCCTTCGCTGAACGACAAGGCCATGGCGATCCACCTCCAGCGCGTGGTCGGCAGCTTCGTCGGCTCCGCCTACGGGGCGGCCCAGTTCTACGGCACCAAGGTCACCCAGGCGAAGGACCTCACCATGGCGTCCCAGAACGACGATCGCGACGAGGACCGAACCGCGGTCTACGGATTCGAGGGCAAGGCCGAGCGCGCCCGCTCCTTCGCCGCCGAGATGGGCCTGCAGGCCTTCGCATTGATGGCCACCGCCGAGGGTGCCATCAGCGCCTACGCCCAGATCACCGGCGACGAGTGGAAGCCCTACGAGCCGCCCGCCGCCCTCAGCGCCAGCACGTCCCGCCAGTCCGCCGCCGCCCAGATCGGCGCCTTCGGGTGAGACACCACGGCGGGGCCGCAAGGCTCCCGCCGCTTTTTCGTCCGCGGCAATCGGGAGCCGCCGGGGAAGCCGGCGGAGCACTTCCGCTCGACGCCGGGCGGTTATTTCCACGGCAGGGTGGCGAAGGTGAAGACCGGCGAGCTGAACCTCGCGCGCACGAGCCGGAGCTTGCGCGACGGCGACGGCGGGTGAAAGCGAGCAGGGCAGGGGGTTGGCCTTGGGATGGGCCTGCTCGAAGCTGACGGTCCCGATCTGACCGCCCTGGCCCTTACTCGGCCGCCTGGGGCAGGTGCGTCGGGTTTGGATCGAACCGCCCGGCATAGGCGGGATCGGTGAGGTAGCTGACCCGATCGAGCAGATAGGGTGCCTCGCCCGCGATCAGGATGATTGGCCTGGTGGGTCCGACGCGCATAATTTCGTCCGGGGTGAGCAGCGAGCGCCCCTGAAAGTGTTCGCCGGTGCTGCTGGGCGTGCTGGCTGGCTGGCCGATGCCCTGATCCGAGTAAGACGATCCGCCGGTCTCGAAGCGGACCGTCTGCTGGCCGAGGGCCCCGGAGAGATAGCGGGCGGTGTCGTAGTCCGCCGTGCCGAAGAATTGCTGCGAGGTGTTGGCGAGAAAACTTTGCCACCGCGGATAGACGGCTTTGAGTTGGGACAGGTCCTGGACGAACACCCAGAGCTGGGCGCCGTAGCCGCGCAGCAGGGTAATGCTGTCCGCCAGGCGGTCCATGCGCCCCAACTGTCCAAACTCGTCAAGCAGGAACGCAACCCGATGTTTGGGCCGGTCCGGGACGGCGGTGACGCCATCGAGTGCGAGGCCGATAAAGCCGCGCACGAACCCGAGACAGACACGCAGCCGGTCCGGAGGAATAGCAAGATAGACCGTCATCGGCCGGCGCTTGAGATCCGCCATGGTGAAATCCGAGCGGCCGAGCGCGGCGCAAAAACGCGGGTCATCGAGCCAGGCGGTGTGGCGCACGACGGAGGAGAGAACCGAGCCGCGCTCCCGCTCCGGCCGGTTGAGGTGGACCGAAGCGGTACGCGCCGGCAACCTGTGACCGCGCTCGGGATCGGCCATCATATCGGCCAGGGTGGCGGCGAGATCGTCCTCGGGTGCGGTGACGATGCGCCGCGGTTCCGCCATCGAGCGGCGTTCCGCGGGGAGGCCAGCGACATAGACCAGCAAGCCGCGTAGCAGCTCGCGCGCGGTATCGTTCCAACGGGACTCGCTGTCGGCGCCTTCGGCGACCACCAGCATATCGGCGAGACCGGCGGCGCGGCTGACGACATCGGGATCGCCGGGATCGAGCGTGTCGAGCCAGTTGAAGCTGTGCGTGGCGGCACCGGTGATGCCGAACGGGTCGATCAGGATCACGTGGCCCATGCCGCGGCGCGCGCGCGGTGACGGCATAGGTCTCGCCCTTGAAGTCGAGCACGAAGGCCGAGCCGGGGTAGTCGAGCAGGTTCGGGATGACGACGCCGATGCCCTTGCCGGCGCCGGTCGGGGCGCAGGTGAGCAGATGCCCGTCCTGGCGGAATCGGCGATCGGAGTTGCGCGGCGCATCACGCATAACGCCGAGCACGAAGCTATCGGCGGGCGCCGCCGGCACCAGATGGCGCGCCCCGATCCGCGCCGTCCCGAAATGCGCGGTGCCATGGGTATCGCGCACGGCGGCGGTGAACAACGACGCCCACAGGCGCCGGACCGGCCTCGGGATCCACCCGCCACCAATCTTGAGCACGACAAGGACCAGCACGGCCCAGAGCGGATACAGCAGCACGGCGGACGGAAAGCCGGTCAGCCGGCGCAACCCGCCGAGAAAGATCAACGTCAGGGGTACACCCAGGACGACCCGGGCCGCGCCTTCCAGGGTTCTCTTCAGCCCGAAGCGGGAGACGGATTGCCAGACGCCGAAGGCGACGACCAGCAGCCCCACCCCGCCGATGATCATGACAAGAGGATCGAGATGATCCCCCGCCGGCGCCGCGTGATGATCAGCCGGGGCGAACAAGCTGTCGATGAGAACGATCGGTGCGGTGCGCACCGGGTGCCACGCGATCACGCGGCGGCGGCTGGCTTGTCCGAAGCGGGAAGGGGGATGACGCGGCGGGCCGCCCCGGCGTGGGTGAGGGCGATCTGCTCGGCTTCATCGAACCGGGTCATTCCCTCCCAATGCTGGAGCATCTTGTTGAAGCGGAAGCCGGCCGCGCGCAGCGGCGCGGTCGCGTCCTTGGGCAGAGCAATGGGGAAGGTCAGCACGACGGCTTCCCTGCCTTCGTCGCGCGCGCGGGCCTCTCGGGCGAAGGTGCGGCCACCAAGGGCCGTCCACTGTTCGACCTTCTTGCTGTCGGCGGCGCCGGCGCGCAGCGACAGCAGCGCGCCGTAGAGGGCATTGGGGTCGAGATCGAGCAGTCCGGTCTTGGCGACCAGGCCGCCGGCCTCGATGAGGTGGCGGGTGCGGGCCTTGCGTCCCGCGTCCTTGAGCTTGGCTTCCTGCTCGGCGAGCCGGGCCTTTTGCTGTTCGTGGGCACGCAGGCGCTCCGCCAGTGATCGGGCCAATGTGTCTCCAATTCCGGGGTTGCAGATACGTCAGGCTTCTCGTCGCTCGCGGACGGTAGTCCTGATGGCTGATGAATCCGCCGCTAGAATTGTGTCTTCGCCGTCATGTTCGATATCCTTCGCACCTACGTGCCGGGCTACGTACGAGCCGACCCGCGGCGGCGGGTTCTGCATCAGGGAGCGCCAGCGAGCGGTAAGCGTGCAGAGGCAATATGCATTCCCCTGGAATGCAGAATGCAGCTTGCCGCCGACAAGAACAGGGCCATGTGTGTGGCTTGGCCATTGAGTTCGCGCGTGCCCGCTACATCTCCCGAGCTTCCGGCGGCAGCGCGGTGCGTTCGGCGGCCTACAATGGCCGCGACGAGATCGCCGCCGAACGGACGGGCGAGGTGTTCTACTTCCGCCATCGCGACGCGCCGGAGTACCATACCGTCCTGTTGCCCGAGGGGGCTGCCGCGCGGTTTGCCCAGGCCGGGGTGTTGTGGAACGCCGCCGAAACGGCGGAACGGCGGAAAGACGCGCAGGTGGCGCGCGAGATCGTGCTGGCGCTGCCGGCCAATGCCGAGCTGTCCACCGAGGACCGGATCGCGCTGGCGCGGTCCTTCGCCGAGACACATTTCGTGTCCAAGGGGCTGGCGGCGCAGCTCGATGTTCACGCGCCGCACGAAGGCGACGCGGAGAACGAGCGGGCGAACTGGCACGCGCATCTCCTGATCACCACGCGGCGGCTGGAGGGCGAGCGGTTCAACGCGAAGAAGGCGCGCGACCTCGATCCCGAGGTGCGGCTCGCCGGCGGCCGCGCGCTTGTCTCGGATGGCGCGGTGTGGGGCGAACTTTGGCGCGAGCACCAGGACCAGTATTTTCGCGAGCACGGGCTTGAGACGCGGGTCGATGCCCGGGCCACGCACGCGCAGGAGCATATCGGGCCGGTGCGGATGCGCGTCGCCGGCGCGGAGATCGTCGAGTGGGCCGAGACCATTCGGCGCGCCAATCAGGCGGCGGCGGCCGACCCGGAACAGGTGCTGGCGGCGCTGACGCGGAACAACGCGACGTTCACCGCGCGCGACCTTGACCGGTATCTGGCGAAACAGTCCGGGCAAGACGGAAGGGATGTCACCCCGGAGATCGTCGCCGTCTGGGCTGCGGTGCTGAAACACGGCGACCTGGTTCCGCTGCATGATCGGGAGACGGGCGCACCGGCGGAGCGCTTCACCACACGCTAGGTGCGGGCGGAGGAGCTTGCGGCCCTGTCCGACGCGGACAGGATGGGTAGCACCCGGTCGATTGGTGTCTCCGGCCGCGGCGCCAAGGCGGCACAGGCCGGGCGGACGTTGCGGCCGGACCAGGAAGTGGCGTTCGCGCACGCGACTGGCGCGGGCAACCTGAAGCTGATCGAGGGCAGGGCAGGGACGGGGAAGAGCTTTACCCTTGCCGCGATCCGTGACGCGCACCTGGCGGACGGCAAGCGCGTGGTCGGGCTGGCTCCGACCAACGCTGTCGCGCAGGACCTGGCGGCGGACGGCTTCACTGAAGCAGGCACGGTCCATTCGGCGCTGTTCAGGCTGAAGAACGGGCGGACAAGCTGGGACCGCGACACCGTCGTGGTGGTGGACGAGGCGGCGATGCTGGACACGCCCGTCACCGGCGAGCTGCTGGCCGCCGGGCGCCAGGCCGGCGCCAAGGTGATCCTCGCCGGCGACGATCGCCAGCTTGCCAGTATCGAGCGCGGCGGGCTGTTCGCCGAGCTGCGTCAGCGCCACGGCGCGGCCGAAATCACCGAGGTGACGCGTCAGCGCGTGGACTGGCAGCGCCAGGCGGCGCGCGACCTGGCCGAGGGACGGTTCGCGGACGCCGTCGGCGCCTTCGACCGGGCCGGGGCGATCACTTGGACCGACAAACAGGAAGATGCCCGAACGGCCCTTGTCGCGGCCTGGACACGCGACGCGGAGGAGCGGCCGGGGGCGAGCCGGTTCGTGTTCGCCTACACCAACCGCGACGTCGACACGCTCAATGCCGAGCTGCGCCAAGTGCGCCGCGCGCGAGGCGAACTGACCGGCGATGATGTGGAGTTCAACACGAAGCACGGGGTGGCGGCGTTCGCGGTCGGGGACCGGGTGCAATTCACCGACACGGACAAAAGGCGGCACATTTATAACGGCAACGCCGGCACCATCACCGGGCTCGATGTCCGGACCGGCGAGATCACCGCGCGTCTGGACGCGGCCGGCGGGGCCGGGCGAGAGGTGACCTGGTTCGCGGGAGAGTTCGAGGGGTTCCGGCACACGGCTACGCGGGGACAATCTACAAGGGACAGGGGAAGACCCTGGACCGGACCTATCTCTACCACACCGAGCACTGGCGGGCGGCAGCGAGCTATGTCGCGCTGACCCGGCAGCGGGAAAGCGCACAGGTGTTTGTCGCGCGCGAGACGGCGCGCGACGTCGGGCAACTCGCCCGTCAGATGGCGCGGGGCGAGGTGCGCGCGGCATCGGTCACCTGGGCGACGGGGGGGAGGAAGCGTCGAAGCTGCGGGCGGAGCGCCAGACCGATCTGGCCGCGGCCTACCGGAATGCAGAACGCACCGGGCCGGGGGAAGCACGGGACGAGGATAGGTTGCGCTCGAAGGTGCGCGAGGCGCTGGCCGCACGGCAGAGGTCGAACGCCGCGGATGAAAATCCCGAGGCGGCCCTGTCCCCGGACGAACGCCTGGAGAAGGCCAGCCAGCAGGAGAAGATCGACCGGGCGGGCGCCAGCGGCGCCGAGGATCGTGCTTCGCTGAAGGCCGACGCGGCACGTCAAATCGCGGCTAAGGAAGCGGGCGAGGGGCCGGTCGTGCTGGTGGATCCGCAGCGCCAGGCCGGTGTGTCCGCAGCGCACCCGAGGACGAGCAGGTACCAGCAGCGTTGCTGCCGGCGTGGCGCGACACGGCAGGGCAGGGGCGGGACAGCCTTGGGCGCGGCACGTCACCCGAGGATCTGGCCCGCGTCGCCGACAAGGACCCGGAGGTACTGCGTGCGGTTGATGGCCAGAAGCGCGCCGTCGCGGCCAGCTATCGCGATCCCGAGGCCGCGGCCGACGCCTTGGATGCGCTGATCGAGAAATCAGGGAACGACCTGCGGGTGGTAGCGCAGGCGCTGCGGCAAGACGGGCCGGAGGTGCTGGGCGAGCTGCGTGGACGTGAAGGGTGGCTGGCGAGTCCGGCTGCCAAGACCGAGCGGACCTATGCGCGGAATGCGGCCCGTACGATCCCGGCCAGCCTGGACCATCAGGCGTCGGCGCGGGACGCAACCGTTCGTAACCACACGACCGCGGTGGACCAGCAGCGGACGCGGGATGCGGTCGAGGTGCCGGGTCTGTCCGGGGGGCTTCGCTGATCGTGCTGGAGAACGTGCGATCCGCGCTGGGTGCGACCGAGCAACAGGGCGACGGGGAACGTTACGACGCCGAACTGCGGCGGCAAGAGGAAGCGGTCGCGGGTGCATGGATCACTGGGCGTGCCGATCCCCGCGTGGCCGGCGAACTGGACCGGTTCATGGCTGCGGTCGGGCAGCGGCTTGGCGAGGATGGAATGCGGGATGCCGCCCGTGCCGCCGGGCATGAGGGTCGCATGACCGTGCCTGGTGCCGGACCGGAGCAGCAGGCCGGGCTGGACGTGCTGGCACGGAGCTTCAAGCTTGGCCGCGAGGGCACGGAACAAAGCGCGGAGTGGGGGAACCGGCTTGGGCGCGAGGCCCAGGCCGCAGAGCGCGAGCGCACACGGCAGGAGGAGCGGCAACGCCAAGGGCTACCGCCGGAGCCGCCGCATGAGCAGCAGAGGAGAGGGCTTGGGTTGAGCCGGTAGCAAAATCGCGGTGATCCCAACACCAGAAACGGGACGGACTTTCCCAGCTCGCCCAGCACCAGGCGCGCGGAAATCGAAGAGGCTTCAAGCTGTCAGTGGGTGGGGGATACGAGGCGGCAAATCCACGACGGAGGCCAAAGCTGCGGGTCAGATCGACGTTTGGCTATTCACTCCTGCCTTGTGGCGGTGAATCTGCCGCGTTGTGGCAGGTCGCTTCGATATTCGCTGTTGGACGCAACCCTGTAGACTTGACACCTCGCTCGCCGCCGACATGTCAGACGGGCTTCCGGAGAGAGGTACCATAGCATCGCCAGCACGGAGGACATCGCTCGACAAATTGCGGTCATGAGGAACCGATTGGCCACGCTCGACCGGGAACGGTCGGGGATCGGCGACCGGTTGACCTCGCTTGAGGAGCAGGCCAGGGAAGCGGCCAAGCCGCCGCCCCCGGTCACCGCACGCGTGACGATGACCTCGCCGACCGCCGAGAAGATCGCCCTCTTCCGAAACCTGTTCCGCGGGCGGGAAGAGATGTTTCCGCGCCGATGGGAAAATGCAAGCAGCGGAAAGGCGGGTTATTCGCCGGCCTGCCGGAATGAGTGGGTCCGGGGAATTTGCGGCAAGCCGCAGGTCAAGTGCGGAGAATGCCCAAATCAGGCCTTCGTTCCGTTCGGCGAAGATGTTCTCCGGTCCCACCTGACCGGGCGAGCGCCGGGAGGTTCGGCGGATTTCACCGCCGGCGTCTATCCGATGCTGTCCGACGAGACGTGCTGGTTCCTCGCGGCCGATTTCGACAAGAAATCCTGGATGCAGGATATCGCCGCGTTCCGCGATACAGCGCAGGCCAAGGGCGTCCCCGTCGCAATCGAACGTTCGCGCTCGGGTAACGGCGCGCATGCATGGATCTTCTTTAGCGAACCGGTGGGTGCGGGTGACGCGCGCCGCCTGGGGGCGCTTCTCATCACAGCGACGATGGATCGCTGTCCCGATATAGGCTTCGATTCGTACGACCGGTTCTTTCCGAGCCAGGACACGATGCCGGCGGGCGGGTTCGGCAACCTGATTGCGCTGCCCCTTCAGAACCGGCCCCGCGAGAGCGGCAACAGTGTCTTTGTCGATGATGAGTTCCGTCCTTACGAGGACCAGTGGGCGTATCTGTCAACGATCGGCCGCTTATCGCGGCCTGAGCTGCTGTCGATGGTGGCCGAAGCTGCCGCAGCCGGACAGATTATCGGCGTGCGGCTTCCCGCGACGGAGGAGGATGACGAGCCGTGGGCCGCGCTGCCGTCCCGCCGCAACAAGGAACCACCGATCGAGGGCACGCTTCCGGACTCAGTCGAAGTCGTGCTGGGCAATCAGGTCTACATCGATCGGTCGAAGCTTCCGCCAGTCCTGGTGAACCGCATCGCACGGCTGGCCGCATTCCAAAATCCCGAGTTCTATGCGAACCAGGCCATGCGCCTGCCGACGTTTGGCAAGCCGCGCATCATCTCCTGTGCCGAGCTGTTCCCGAAGCATGTTGCCCTCCCAAGGGGATGCCTCGACGACCTGTTGGCCCTCCTCAACGACACAGGGATCGCGGCTGAACTGCGCGACGAACGCCAGCCCGGACAGCCTCTCGGGGTGAAGTTTCTCGGCGAGCTGACGCCGGACCAGAATGAGGCCGCCGCCGCCCTTCTCACGCACGAAACCGGGGTGCTCGCCGCGACCACGGCATTCGGAAAGACCGTGGTTGCGGCGCATATGATCGCGGCACGGGACCGGACCACGCTGGTTCTCGTCCATCGGCGGCAGCTTCTCGATCAATGGGTGGCGCGGCTCCAGGCGTTTCTGGACGTTCCGTCGAGCAGTCTCGGGGTCATCCATGGAGGGAAGAAGAAGCCGACCGGGATCATCGATATCGCCCTTATGCAAAGCCTGGTCCGAAATGGCGTCGTCTCCGACCTGGTCGCGGATTACGGTCACGTTGTCGTCGATGAATGCCATCATCTCTCCGCCGTAGGCTTCGAGGCGATTGCACGGGCGGCCAAGGCCCGATACGTGCTCGGACTGTCCGCCACGGTGACGCGGAAGGACGGCCACCACCCCATCATCTTCATGCAGTGCGGTCCGGTCCGTCATCGGGTCGATGCCCGAAAGCAGGCCGCTGCTCGCCCCTTCGACCATAAGGTCGTTTTCCGGCGGACGGAATTTCGGCTGCCTCGAAATAGTCCCGATGAAAAGCCGGCAATTTAGGATCTCTATGCGAGGCTCACGCAGGATTCGGCGCGGAATGACCTGATATTCGACGACATCCTGTCGGCGCTCGAAGCCGGCCGGTCGCCGGTTGTCATCACCGAGCGCAAGGATCACCTCGACATCCTGGCCGGCCGGCTGTCGAAATTCGCGAAGAACGTGGTCGTTCTCCGTGGGGGCATGGGTGCGCGGGGCGCGCGGGCGGCAACCGACGCCTTGCAGGCGATTGCGGGCGATGAGGAGCGGGTGCTCGTCGCCACCGGCCGCTATCTCGGCGAGGGCTTCGATGACGCCCGGCTCGACACCTTGTTCCTGACCATGCCGATCTCCTGGCGCGGAACGCTCGCCCAATATGCCGGTCGGCTGCACCGGTTGCACGCTTCAAAGCGAGATGTGGTCATCTACGATTACGTCGATGAGAACGAGCCGATGCTCGCGAAGATGGCCCGCAAGCGGGAGGTGGGATACCGAAGCCTTGGATATCGGCCTGTCAGCAGCGGTGAGCTTGGTCTGAAGCAGCCATCCCGCGAGCCAGCGTAGTCGGAGAGCACGCGGATCTGTGAGGTTAGGCGACGCCCAAAGACAACCGAGTCGCGTGAGGTCACCTGGTCTGGAACTTCGGCGAGGGAGATTCCGGCGCGGGCAGGTGTTCGTTAGATTCTCGGGAGGATAGACACATC
>PLXO01000196.1 GCA_003151425.1 Acetobacteraceae bacterium | reverse complement strand
TAGTGGAAATGCTCGGTCAGCCGATAGGTCACCGCGGCATAGGGATAGGTCTTGGCGTCGCCGAACCTCGCCAGGTCGTCGGCGAACACGCGCGACACCGGGTTGCCCTGGATCTTCGGGGCCATCACGTTGACCACCGGGCTCTCGAACGGTTCGTAATGCGTCGGGAACGGTCCGTCGCGCATCATCCGGCGCACCCACAGCCGGCCGACGCCCTCCTGGTTCATGATGAACGGCCCGACCACGTCGGGCTTGGCGGTCGGCAGGATGTCCGGCACGTCGTAGCCGGCCCAGTGATCCCCGGTCCACGCGATCAGCTTGCGCGACGGATCCCACGGCTTGCCCGCCACGTCGCAGGACGCGCGATTGTACAGGATGCGGCGGTTGACCGGCCAGGAGAATGCCCAGTTGGGGAACACGCCGGCATCGTCCGGGTCGTGATTGTCCCGCCGCGCCATGTTGTTGCCGGCCTCGTTGAAGCAGCCCGAGTAGATCCAGCAGCCGCACGCCGTGGTGCCGTCGTCGCGCACCTGCGTGAAGTTGAGCAACTGCTTGCCCGCCGTCAGCAGCTTCTTGGTGGCATCGGCCGGGTCCGGCACGTCCACCAGCACCTGGCCGTTGATCTCGCGCGCGATCTCAGCCGGCGTCGGCTCGTTCGGGTCCTTGTAGGGCCAGTTCAGGTTCAGGATCGCGTCGGGGAACGCGCCGCCGTCCTTCTGATACAGCGCCTTCATGCGCAAGAAGATCTGCGCCATGATCCAGGTGTCGTGCTTCGCGACGCCCGGCGCATCGGCGCCCGCCCAGTGCCATTGCAGCCAACGGCCGGAGTTGGTGAGTGAGCCTTCTTCCTCCGCGAAACACGTAGTCGGCAGCTCGAACACCTCGGTGCCGACCTTCGCCGGATCGGCCGGGTTCAGCTCGCCGTGGTTCTGCCAGAACCGCGGCGTCTCCGTCTGCAGCGGGTCCATCACCACCAGAAACTTCAGCTTGCCGAGCGACTCTCGGATCTTGTTCTTGTCCGGGAACGACATCAGCGGGTTGAAGCCCTGGCAGAAATAGCCGTTGACCTTGCCCTGATGCATCATCTCGAAGGCGCGCAGGATGTCGTAGTTCGCCACATCCAGCTTGGGCAGCCAGTCATAGGCCCAGTCGTTCTCCGGCTTCGCCGCCGCGCCATACATGGTCTTCTGGAAGCTGACGAAGAACTTGCGGTAGTTCTGCCAGTAGCTCGTCTGGTTCGGCCGCAGCGGCTTGAACCCGCGCGTCGACATGTAGGTGGCCAGGGTCGTTTCGCTGTCGGTCGGCACCGCCATATAGCCGGGCAGCAGGTTCGACATCAGGCCCAGATCGGTCAGGCCCTGGATGTTGGAATGCCCGCGCAGCGCGTTCATTCCACCCCCGCGCACGCCGATATGCCCCAGCAGCAGCATCAGCATCGCCATGGCACGGATGTTCTGCGAGCCCTTGGAATGCTGCGTCCAGCCCAAGGCGTACATCGAGGTCATCGCCTTGTCGGGCGCCGAGGTCGCCGCCATCATCTCGGCCACGTGCAGGAATTTTTCCCGCGGCGTGCCGCAGATGCGCTCCACCATCTCCGGCGTGTACGGCGCGACGTGCTGCTTCAGCAGGTTCCAGACGCAGCGCGGGTGGGCCAACGTGGGATCCACCACGGCATAGCCGTCGGCGCCGATCTCGTATTCCCAGCTCTCCTTGTTGTAGTCGCGCTTGCCCTCGAGAAAGCCGGAGAACAACCCGTCGGCGAAGCCATAGTCCTCACGCACCACATAGGGCGCGTTGGTGAACGCCTTGACGTAGTCCCACTGTATCTTGTCGTTCGCCATGCAGTAGCGGATGACGCCCAGCAGGAACGCGATATCGGTGCCCTGGCGGATCGGCGCATAGTAGTCTGCGACCGCGGCGGACCGCGTGAACCGCGGATCGACCACGATCAGCTTGGCGCCGCGATTGGCCTTCGCCTCGGTCACCCACTTGAAGCCGCAGGGATGTGCCTCCGCGGCATTGCCACCCATGATGACGACGAGATCCGTGTTCTTGATATCGGTCCACGAATTCGTCATCGCGCCGCGGCCGTAGGTTGGGGCCAAACTGGCCACCGTGGGGCCGTGTCAGACTCTGGCTTGGTTGTCGAACACCACCATGCCGGCAGCGCGCACGGCCTTGAAGGTCAGGAAGGCGGTCTCGTTGGTCGTCGCCGAGGCGGCCAGAAAGCCGGTGCTGAGCCAGCGGTTGACCGTCACGCCGTCGGCGTTCTTGGCGATGAAGTTGTGGTCGCGGTCGTCCTTCATCAGCCGGGCGATGCGGTCCAGCGCGAAGTCCCAGGTGACTTCCTGGAACTCGTTGCTGTTCGGCGCGCGATGCAGAGGCACCTTGGTGCGCGTCGGCGCGCGGACGAAATCCAGCAGCGCGGCGCCCTTCGGGCAGAGCGTGCCGCGGTTGGTGGGATGATCCGGATCGCCCTCGATATGCATCAACGCGCGGGGAGCGTCCTTCGCCGTGTCGCCCGGCGCATACATGATGATGCCGCACGCCACCGAGCAGTACGGACAGGTGTTGCGGGTCTGCACCGTTCGGGCCAGGCGGTAGGGCTTGATGTCGGCGGCGAACGCCTGCTCGATCGCGCCGAAGCCCAGCGCGCCGATCGCGGTCACCGCGATGCCACCACCCGCCCCGCGCAGGAATGCGCGACGCGACATATCCATGTTGGACTTCTCCCCGCTTCGCCGACGCGAAGACCGCGCCGGCGGCACTCTTAGTATGTTGCAGATTGCCGACCGTTGCGGCGGCAAGTCAAGCAAGCTCGACGCTGTCGCCCAGGCTGAGGCAGCCTGGAAGGTCCGGAAAGACCACGTCCCAGCCATCCTCAAGGCCGGCGCCGGGCGCTTGGTAGACGATCGCCCGGTAGAACCGCAGCGCCATTTCACTTGCTCATCAGCCGCAGGATATCGCGCGCGTTCATGTGTATCGAATACCCACCAGCACGGTCGATACCCGCTCCCGCGCCGCGGACTCAGTCGGCACGCACCTCGATCCGCGCCGGTCCCGCCGCCACGGTCCCGACGATCGCGGCCGCCGGATACCCCGCCGCCCGGATGCGCCCGAGCAGCGCCTCCGCCGCCTCCGCCGCGCAGGACACCAGCAGGCCGCCGGAGGTCTGCGCGTCGGTCAGCAGATGGCGCAGCGTCGCCGAAATCCCGTCCGCCAGCACCACGCAAGTGCCGTAGCTGTCCCAGTTGCGGTGCGACGCGCCGGTGACGAAGCCTGCCTCGGCCAACGCGTGCGCGCGGGTAAAGAACGGCACCGAAGCCGCGGCGATGCGCAGGGTCACGCCGCTCGCACGCGCCATCTCCAGTCCGTGGCCAAGCAGGCCGAAGCCGGTCACATCGGTCACCGCGTGCACCGCCGCCTGCGCCCCGAGCTCGGCACCGACGCGGTTCAGCAGCGTGGTGGAGGCCAGCATCTCCGCATACCCCGCCGCATCCAGCGCATCCTTGCGCAGCGCGTTGGCGTAGATGCCGACGCCGATAGCCTTGGTCAGGATCAGCGCATCGCCCGGCCGCGCGCCGACGTTGCGGCGGATCTGCTCCGGCCGCGCCGTGCCGATGACCGCAAGCCCATAGATCGGCTCCATCGTATCGATCGAGTGCCCGCCCGCCACCGGAATGCCCGCGCCGGCACAGGCCGCGGCGCCGCCGGCCAGTATGTCGCGCGCGACCTCGATGGGCAGCTTGCCGAGCGGCATGCCGAGGATCGCCAGCGCCAGGATCGGCGTGCCGCCCATCGCGTAGACGTCGCTGATCGCGTTGGTCGCCGCGATCCGGCCGAAATCGCCCGGATCGTCCACCACGGGCATGAAGAAGTCGGTGGTGGCGATCACGCAGGTGCCGTCGGGTAGTTGCCACACCGCGGCGTCGTCCGCGGTCTCGGTGCCGACCAGAAGCTGCGGGAACAGCGCGCCGGCCTGGCCGGCCAGAAGCTGCTGCAGCACGGCGGGCGCCAGCTTGCAGCCGCAGCCGCCGCCATGGGTGAGCTCGGTCAGACGCAGCGATGGCACGGTCGGGCGTGGCTTTGCCATGTCGGCGGTCGGGCGCGGCGTCGCCGCCTCCTCGGTCGGGCGCGGCTTCGCCACGACGTCAGCGCGAACCTGGTCCATTCGATATCCCCCGTTGCTCCCGTGTGGGCGCCCCGATGCCGCGTAGCCCCGGGGCCAAGCATTGCCGGGTCGGGCATCGCAGTGCGCGTGGCAAAGACGATGGGACGCAACGCGGCACGAATGCAACCGCGGCGGCGGCGCCGTTCGGCGTCACGCCCGAGATGTCGCAAGCGTTACTGAAATTGGTGCGGCGAATCAGACACGAAAGTTTCTAGACTCGGCGCACCGACGGCGTGAGCCACCCACCCGGGACGTGCGCCACCGACACGGGAGAAGACCATGACACGACACAAAACTCTGCGAACGACCCAGCGGGCCAGCGCCATCCTGGGCGTTGCGCTGCTCGCGGCATGCGGCATCCAACCGGACGACCGGACCACCGGCGGCGCGGCGGCCGGCGCCGGTACTGGTGCCGCCATCGGCCTGATCGGCGGCCCGATCGGCGTCGTCGTGGGCGCGCTGATCGGCGGCGGCGCCGGCGCGTTGACTGGGGCAACAGTCAAGCCACAGGACGTCAACCTCGGCCCCCCGCCGTGGAGCAAGCCGGACTGACGGGAGGTTCGGCTCTTTGTTTCAGCGGCCGGCTTATCCCCGACGTTCGCCGCAGACAGGGAACGTCGGGGAGCAGGACATCAGGCCGCGCCGGCCACGTAGGCGCGCAGACTGTCGACCTCGTACGCCTGCTGCATGATGCGCGCCTTCACCACGTCGCCGATGCTGATCAGGCCGACCACGCGATCCTGATCGACCACCGGCAGGTGGCGGAAGCGCCCTTCGGTCATCATGCGCATCGCCTCGCCCACTGTGGTGTCCAGCGTCACGATCTGAAACGCGCGCGTCATCAGTTGCCCGGCCGTCATCTCCAGCGTGCGCCCGCCATTCGCCGCGAGTGAGCGGACGATGTCACGCTCGCTGACAATGCCCAGCAGTTGCTCGGCGCGGTCCATCACCAGCACCGCGCCGATGCGGTGCTTGCCGAGGATCTCCGTCACCTCGGCGATCGGCGCCGTGGGGCCGACCGTGGTGACCTGATAGCCCTTGTGCTTGAGGATCGCGACAACAGTCATAGCTTGCCTCCTTCGCCTCTGGCGCAGGCCAACGCGTGTGGCACGGACAGGTGGTTTGCCTGGCCGTGCCCGTCGGCCCGGCGGTGTGTCGGCGCATCATGCACCACTACAACCGCCACGTGCAAACTTCAGGTGTGCACCGCACAAAAGCTCCGTGGCCAAACCCGGACCATGAACGCGCCAAGTTGACGGGTTCATGGTCCGGGGCCCTTTGGTTCGTGTTCCAGGCGCCTTTGTCTCAGGAACGAGTTGCACGCTTCACGACCGGGTCCGCCGCGAGCGATCACCTGAAGGGGGCGCGATCCCCCCTTGTCTCAGCAGGGCTCGGCGAGAAAGCGCACGCCCGGCGCGACGAACTCTTCCTGCGCGGCAACAGTCAGAATCTCGCTCGAACCGGCCGCTTCCGTCAGCCGCAACATTCCGTGAATCGCTGACCCGGCAGCCTCCAGAGCGACCACCTCGCTGCCGCTGTGCAGGCGATGGAACAGAAACAGCGCGGCGATCGCATCGCCCGCGCCGTTGACATCCAGATTGAGCAGCGGCGTGCGCAGCAGATGGAAGCGGCCCGCCTCGCTCACCAGCATGTCGGTGGCGTCGTCGGGCGTGGCCTCGGTGCGCAGGCTGGTCAGCAGCACGCAGCGCGGTCCGCCCGGATGCAGCAGCGCGGCCACCATCGCCACGTTCGCCTTGGCCTGGTCGAGCGTGTGGCAGGCGGTCCCGGTCAACATGTCCAGCTCGAAACGGTTCGGCGTGGCGAGGTCGGCCGCCGGCAGCATGCGGTCGCGCAGCATCTCGGCGATGCCCGGGCGGACATAGACGCCGTCGCGGTCGTCGCCGATCACCGGATCGCAACAATAAAGCGCGCGCGGATTGGCGCTGCGCACCCGCGCCACGGCATCCAGGATCGCCTCGCCGATCGCCGCGTCGCCGACGTAGCCCGACAGCACCGCGTCGCAGGTCCCCAGCACGCCGCGCGCCGCGACGCCGTCGACCAGCGCGCACACCTGGGCGCCGCTGAACACGTCGCCGGTCCAGTGTCCGTAGCCGGTGTGGTTGGAGAACTGCACGGTGTTGATCGCCCAGACCTCGGCGCCGAGGCGTTGCAGCGGGAACATCGCGCTGGCGTTGCCGACATGGCCGTAGGCGACCCAGGACTGGATGGAGAGGATGTTCATCCAGCCGGCGGCGCGATCAGCGGTGCGGCTGGCTCTGCGCGGTGCGGGTGACCGGTTCCTTGGTCGGCGTCGTGCAGACCACCAGGGCGATCGGCTGGTCGAATTCGCGGTCCGAGGCAAAGCTGGCGATGGTGGCGCCCTGCGGCAGCGCCAGCACGGCGTCGAACAGGCTGACACTCTGCTTGCAGAACAACGTGCCCAGCTTGATGCCGGCTTCCGACTGCGTGTTCGCCAGGCTGGTGATGTAGTTGTCGTGTTCCTGCTGGCCGCGACGGCCGAAGCTGCGGCCGAAATACGACACCAGCGCCCGTTCCTGCTGCATCAGCTCGGGCTGGAACCGGAGCACGAAGTCGTTGTACCGCTCGCGCACGTCGCAGGCGAGGGCGGTCACCATGAGCTGGCTTTTCAGTCCCGCGACATCGAAGGCCGCCTTCTCGGGCGGCCGGGCGCAGCTCTGCGCATTGGCGATCTGGCCCCATAGCAGACTGGCCGCGACGACGCCGGACAGCACACCACGCATGCGATTCTCTCCTCCCCACGGACAGGCACGAGCGAGCATCATCCTGGACATGAGGTAAACCGCGTATCCCCAAGTTTTGCAACCACGAATCGCATGGCCTATCGACGATTTCGCGCGCCCTGTGGCAGTGCTGCCGCGCCCACCAGCCAGCATGGCCTCACGGCGGCGCGAGGGCAAGCGGGGCTAGCGACAGCGGGGCGAGCGACACCGGGGGCGAGCGCCGAAAGAAGGCACCCGGCACCGGGAACGCCGGAAGCTTGATCCCGTCCCGGGTGGTTCTCCAGCCACACGATCGGTTCCGGCGCACCATACGGGACGAAAATGAACGTCAGGTTTATCTCGCCGAACGAATGCGGGTCGGCGGGCAGGGCGTGGTGCTTCGCCGACGATCGTCAATTTTCCTGACTCATAGCTGGCAATCCGTCAGTCACGCACACCTCGCCCCCCGGATGCCGCCGCTGTCGTCGGGCTCAACCGGCTGCGCTTCAGCCGATGGCAGGTTGGAGCGCCAAATTGTGCGCCCCACCTGCGCGGCCGGCGATCCCGACGGAGCCGCGCGGTTCCGAGGACCATCGCCGACATATGCCTAGAATTACTGCGTGCCCATAGATCTTAACGTAGCATCATCATATTCCCCTTTGGAGAGGACCAGCACGGGTGAAAGGGCATCGTCGCTCTCCAGATATTGGTGACTGGAAATTCTACAGGCCTTGAGGCCATTCACTAGGGCCTGTCGTCAATTAGGTCGCTGGTGCTGGCGGCGGATCAGCCAGCACCGCGTGCTCTGCTGGGCGGGTGAGTCTTGATTGCAACACTCGGCCGGTAATCGTCTCGCGATGATAAGTAGCGGATTCCGGCGCGGTGATTTCTACGATTCATAGACGGTCAGCTTGTAGGAGGCTGAC
>PLXO01000150.1 GCA_003151425.1 Acetobacteraceae bacterium | reverse complement strand
GGTTGAGTGACGCAGTAGGACTAGGCCGGCGTGGCCCCCGGCGGATCGGCCGCGGCGTCGACCGGTGCCAGCGTGCCGGAGGACAAGCGGACCAGGGCAGGCTCGGGAAATGGGATACGCGTCCGTCTAACAGCGATTGCATATTTCGGAAAGACGTGTTTAGATATCGATAACTGCCATTCTCATTAGCAACGGATCGCCCCATGGAGACCTTGCCCGCCACGACCGAAGCCGGTGCCCCGCCTGCTACGATCCAGGCCGAGATCGACGCGGCCCACGACTTCGCACTGGCCGAGAAATCCGCCGCGACCCGCCGCGCCTACCGTTCGGACTTCGCGGTGTTCACCGCCTGGTGCCGCACACGCAACGCCGAGCCGATGCCGGCCAGCCCCGAGACGGTCACTGCCTTCCTGGTCGCACAGGCGACGGCCGGCGCCAGGGCGTCAACGATCAGCCGCAAGGCCGCCGCGATCCGCTACGCGCACCGGCTGGCCGGGCACGCGCTTCCCACCGACTCCGAGACGGTCAAGATCGTGATGCGCGGTATCCGCCGCACCATCGGCACCGCGCCCGACCAGAAGGCCGCCGCCACGGCTGATCGCATCGCGGACATGATCGCCGGCATCCCAGCCGATACCCTGGCCGGCAAACGCGACCGTGCCCTGTTGCTGCTGGGCTTCGCCGGCGCGTTCCGCCGTTCGGAGCTTGTCGCCCTGATGGTGGCCGATCTGATCGAGGTGGAGGGCGGCTTGCGCGTCGTGATCCGCCACTCGAAGACCGACCAGGAAAGCGAGGGCCAGGAGATCGCCATTCCGGCCGGCGGCAAGTTGCGCCCGGTCGAGGCCATGCGGGCTTGGCTGGACGCGGCCGGCATCATGGAAGGCCCGGTCTTCCGCCCGATCGCCAAAGGCGGCCGACTACTGCCCGGTGCTCTCACGGCACAGAGTGTCGCGCTGGTCATCAAGGCGCGCGCCAAGCGCGCGGGTCTCGATCCGGCCGAGTATGCCGGGCACAGCCTGCGCGCCGGGTTCTTGACCACGGCGGCGGAGCACGGGGCGAACGTCTTCAAGATGATGGAAGTCAGCCGCCACCGCAGCGTGGACACGTTGCGAGGCTACGTGCGCCGCGCCGATCTGTTCCGCGACCATGCCGGGGCGGGCTTCCTATGAGCCGCGCCGTGCCCCGCTGCCGCGCTTTGACCGCGGCCCGGCTCGATCGGGATGCGGACCTTGACCGCGATCTCGGCGCCGTCGCAACCGCGCTGCACCAGGATGCGGGGGTGCCGGCCGATCAGGCGATTGCCAAGGCGCGCGAACCTTCCAGCCGGGCGAGACGGTGCGGGGTTGGTGGAATCGTGCCACTACTGACACAGAGCGAGCGTCTGATGGACACCTGCCGACGCCGTTGATGGGACACGAACCGAATGAGCGCAAAGGCAACGCCTCGACCCGGCGCCCGCGGGCGCCCGCTATCCGAAAGTCGTAATTCGGGAAGACGGAAAGCCATAATCACCTCCCCGCTACCAATCGAGGCGCACGCACCACATGGCGAGAAAGGCGACTTCATCAAAGTCACTGCGACCTTGTCACCGGAGGTCTACCGTCTGTTGGCCGACGAGATGGTGCGCAGGAAGCTTGCCAAGGAACCGAACGCCCAGCTTTCCGCGATTCTGCGGGAGGCCGTGGTGCAGTATCTCAGGCCGCGGGGCTGACCGGCGGGGTGACCGCCCTTTATCGCGCCAGCAGCCGGTAACCGGTCGCGTTGCCGTAGCCCGGCGTCAAGGGGATGAACCGAGTGTCTAGCGGGCCGGATGCAACGCAGGTGGAATCGATGATGCGCCATTTGCATAGACGGCGTGCGTGGTTTGCGTGGCGTACGCGGATGGTGTGCCACCTGATTTCCGGCGTCTGCAACGTCACATGAGGTCTCAAACAAGTTCGGAATTGGACGGGCACACCCCGGTTGTTCCGAGCGCTGAATCCCAGGCCGATGCGCAACATCAGATTCGCCAACTTGTTAAGTTGGTCCTCGAAACACCGACGCCCGACCAGTCCATCGACTTCTTCGATTTCACGAACCGTTTCCGCCGTCTCGCGGTATGGAATGCGCGCATGGCCTATATCCAACGCCCAGGCGCGAAGGCCATAGCGTCGGAAGCCGAATGGCAGTCCGTGGGTCGATATGTCCTTCCCGACGCAGTCCCGATCATCATCCTCTGGCCGTTCTCTCCCATTCGGTACGTCTACGAACTTGCTGACACAGGGCCACTCATCAACCGTGACCAGATCGGCGATCCCTTCGCAGCAGCGGGCACATTTGACGCAAAGGTGCTGTCCAACATCATTGGCAATCTGGACAAGCAAAAGACATTCAAAGTGGTCGTGGAGCACAGGCGCCAGGGATTTCATTACGCGGGCTCCGCGGCGGGACAAGGTACCCTTCCCGGCTTTGCAAGCGGGGGACCCTCCGTATCGGACCAAAGCACCATTGGGCAGTTTGCCGCATCAAATGCGGACACACCTGCTCCGTCACAACAAGGCCAGATACCTATCTACCGCGTTACCCTGAACGACCGATTGGACGAAAAGGAACGATTCGTCACCCTCTGCCACGAACTCGGTCACATCTTCTGCGGTCATCTCGGACCTAGTCTCTCCGCCTCCGAACGAGAGAATGGGGAGACGGGTTGGCCTGATCGCCGGAAGCTGGGCAAGAACGAGCGCGAGATCGAGGCCGAGGCTGTCGCTTATCTCATAGCCGCACGCGCAGGTTTGGTTACGGCGTCAGCGGCTTACCTCCATGGTTACGCCGAGAAGGCCGACATGTCGCAGGTCAAGACCGAACTGGTCGTACGTGCGGCGTCGCGGATTGAGCGCCTCGGGAAAGTTCACTATGGAATGATGACGTTCAAAGCGAGCGAACAAACGTCCGGTCCGGTGTGATACCTAATGCGGCGTGCGCTCACCTACGTTTACTGGCAGCCCAGCCGCATCCCCTCCGCGTTGCTGCCCCCAGGTATGGGGACCTGACCGATGCAGAGGACCGTGGGCGGCGGCTGGCGCAGATAGCCGTAGGGGTCGAGGTTGGCAGGCGGAGCCAGCGACGGCGAGGGCGGCGTTGGCGGCATCATCGAGTCGGCAGGCTCCGGCACGAAGGGCGCTGGCGCGGATAGTAGAGGGACCGGCGTGAAGGCTTCGGCGGCGGCGTCATTCAGATACCGCTGCCGACTTTCGATCCGCATTTCGTTGATAAACGCCACCTCGTTGATGCACGAAAGGTACGCATCCGGCGCGTCCTGGCGGAGATGGCCGCACTGGGCCTCGGCGTCGACCAGGCGCAGCGGCGGAAGCGGCTCGGCAGCACAGCCGGCCAGGACCACCAGCAACGCCAGGACGATCAGACGCATGCCGGGACGGAAGTGCATGCGCCGCTAAATCGACTGATCGGGGTTGGACCGGGGCGGCGCCGGCAACGGCGTGGTGGGCGACACAGGTGCCGACTTCGCCGCGCGAGCGCGGATCACCTCCAGGACCAACGCCCCGGCCACTCGCTCCTCTACCTTGTCCATCCGTTCATCGGTGAACGCCACATCGCCGTAACGCTTGTGCAACTCGATCAGGGCAGTCCGCTGCGGGCGGCATGCTGCAAAGGTTGCGGCTACGATGGCTTCCGCAGGCTCATCGGACACCAAAGCCAACCGCGCCGCTCCTCCAAAGGTACACGCATGCAGCTCGGCCCACAGAGCGGGTTCCTCACGCTTGAGCGCCGCTTGGTTTGCCGCCGCTTTCTTCGCGTCCTGTTCCCTTCGGATGTCGGCAATCTGGTTCTCGTATTTGTTTTTGGCTTGTTGATACGTGCTGACGGCAAATGTTTGCGCGAAGGTACCGTTGTATATGGTTCCCGCCACGTAAGACGGGACACACTTTTCCAAAGCTGCCTCCGGGATTTCTTCCATCTTCCCAAACGAGCCGTCCTTAATGCGGTCTGCCACGCTGATTTTTAGCCAAGCCTCGTCCTGTGCCACCACAGACAGCGGCAGTTCTCCCTTTGCCGCGGATTCGGCCCAGAGCGCCGTCACGCGCTGTCCTATTTCTTGCTTAAGGCAGCCCTGCCACACATCCGGGGAGACGACTGGCGGCGGCGAGTAGGCCGCCTGTCGCGGTGGTTGCTGGTCGCACCCGCACAATGTCAGAAAAGGCAGGACCGCCAAGAAACCGGGCCACCCGCAGACCACAACGCTGGCTCTCACGGCGCCGCTCCCCGTCCTGGCGATCGGGGAGTTGAGAAGCCTCAGTCGGAAGGCCGCGCAGACCTTTAGGCTTTCGCCCTGAACATGCGCCTGCGCCTCCCCGACCAAAGGGGTCGAGGAGTGCTGATGCGGTAGCACCGTACCGCCGACTGAGGGGTTCTCACGCCCCAGAGCGACCTGGGTCGCTCCAGCGGAGAGGATTGCACACGCGATGGCGGGCGGGAAGTGGTGGCGGGGCGAACTCGCCTACGCGCCGCCGGTCGCTAACTTGGGGGGCCAAATCAGCCATCCGATCCAATGTCGGGCGCATACATCTGGCATCGCGCCCGGCGGCTAAGCCTGTCCGCCGCGCCGCGCTGCCCGCCTGGCGCGCCACGGGTTGGTGCTGACGGGCGCGGAGCTGGACGCCGCCGCGCTCGACATCGTCGCCACCGCCGCGGGCGCGCGGCGCGTAGGCTCGCCCGGATATCCCGATCTGCAACAGCCGACATCCAACCGTCCCGCTGTCCATAAATCCCCCATGCAAAGCGCCGTCCGCACTCACGGAATTCCGCGCCTTTCACCGCCGCGGAAAAATGTCCATAAGACATTTGATTTAGGGACACCGGAAGCGTAGAGTGGGACATGAAATGGAGGCTGGCATAAGCAAACGCATCGCCCTTTACGTCCGCGTCAGCACTGATGGGCAGACCACGGCAAACCAGACCCATGAACTGGCCGCTTGGACCGCGCGCTGCGGCTACACAGTCGTCCAGGTCTACAAGGACGAAGGTATCAGCGGCGCCAAGGGCCGGGACAAGCGGCCGGGTCTGGACGCCATGTTGAAGGACGCCAACCGGCGCCAGTTTGATCAGGTAGCAGTCTGGGCAGTCGATCGTCTTGGTCGCAGCATGTCCGATCTGGTCCGCACCTTGGACGATTTGAAGGCAGCCGGAATTGATCTGTACCTGCATGGGCAGGGGTTGGACACCTCCACACCCACCGGCAAGGCGCTGTTCGGCATGCTGGGTGTTTTCGCCGAGTTTGAGCGCAGCATGATCGTAGCCCGCGTGAAGGCCGGGCTTGAACGCGCCAAGGCGACGGGGACGCGCACTGGCAACCCCTTCGGTCGCCCCGCCCTGTCTACCAGGAAGACCGAGATCGCCCGTACAGCGCTCGCCAACGGCGCCAGCGTGCGCGCTGCTGCCAAGCTGGCGGGGATTAGCAAAAGCGCAGCCGGCAAGCTGGCGAAGGTCGCGTGACATGAACACTCTGACCCCGCACCCCGCCCGCAAGGCCGACGCCGATCACTGGCGGCGCTTGCGCGCTGCGGTGACCGTCGCGGCCCAGGCGGAGCAGTATCTATCGGATGCTGGATGGCGCGGTCGGCGCCTCGGGCGGGTTGCCGGCTGCGGCAGCGGCCGTGGCAACCGCTTGACCAGTGGCATGGCCAAACATCGTCGGCGGGCTCCCCACCGCTCAAGGCCGCCGTCGCCCCCAACGGGCGCGGGTTATCGGAAGCCCGGTGGCGGTAGTCCCTTGGCGTGCGTCTTTCGAATTCCCGGCTTGGTTCGTGCGTGTCAGGGCTGCGGCACGATGTGGATCACGGCACCATGTCCATCGACGAGAGCAATCTCGATCCCCGCTTCGCCAGCGCGCGCTGCCATACGAAGCGCCAGGGTCTCGGTCGCTTTGGTGTGGGGGACGACGGCAAACTGTCGGCGTCCTTCAGTTATCGGGGACGCGAGCGACAATCCAACAGTCTCACACAGGCCCTGCCTGAGCCTGGACTGCTGGCCGGGGTGCCGGGTGTTGATCACCCCGCCTTTGCATTCCGCGACGAAGCTTTGCCCATCAACATCCGCGACCACGTCGCCGCGCCCGGATTTCGGGTTGACGAGCACAGTCTGGCCGCTCGTGGATGAATAGGTGCCTCCGTAAGCGGTGCTGCCCATGGGTGCAGTCAGGATGAATCCCTGCCGCTCCAGCCACCCTCGGAAATCAAACTGCTTGCCGTGCTCGCCGTCCGGATGAATGGCGACATGCTTCAGCCCGGGCACTGTGCCCAAGAGGTGCATGGCGAAGGCCACCATGACCGCGCCTTCCGAAAGATGATGCTCGACCCCGCCTTCACAACTGCTGATGCGGTTCGGAGGCGGCTCACGATGTGTCACCAAATCATCGAACATCATGCTTTTGTAGCTCGCCACCGACGATGCTGCCAGCGGTCGATGGCCCGGCTTTCGCTTGGACGCGGAACGGTTAGCTGAGCGCACGCTTGCCCTGTAAGGGAACGTTTGTTGAACCATCAAGCCTGGGCGGTGACCGGAGCGACGGTATGCTGAAGGTGGCCAAGACCCTTGGCGTGGGTGTCAGCACCGTGCAGAGAGTGAAGGCCGAGATGCCAGAGACGCCGGCGGGGTGATGGCGACGGGCGATTGCCAATGTCGCGATCTGCGAATGATCGTGAACCGAACAGCCATACTATGCGCCGGGTCGACAACAGCCGCCGCGCGACCAAACGCTTAGCCCTGTCAGCGCGTCCACTCGGGCACCTGCTGGTCATGGCGCAATCGCATTCGCTGGACGCGTAGAGCCGCGAACACCTCGTCGGGTGGGGGGCGGATCGGCGCCGCCCGCCAAGCTCGGCAGGCTCGCGCGCGCCTCGTCTGAAAAGCGCCGTGGCAGTAGAGGGCCGACTTCCTCCAAATAGCCGCGCCTCCACCAATCCTGGATCGGAGAACTGGACGCCCTCAATAGACCATCGGCGGGCAAGCGCTCACGCTTCTCGCGCTGGCTAACCAAGTTTCGGCCTAGCCGACCGCCACGTTGTCGTACACCCCTACCCCCTGCATCAGCAGGAACCTGCAGGGCCCACCATCCACCCCGTGCACCGTGTGCGCGGTCTTCGGCGCCACTTCGCAGCGCTGCCCGGGGGTGAGGCGGTGCACTGCGCGCGGCGCACGAGTCTCCACCTCCATCGGTCCTTCCAGGCAGACGAAGCTGTCGGTGATAGTGGAGTGATAGTGCCAGGGCACGCATTCGCCCGCCGCGAGCGTAAGCACCGAGGCACGCATGTCCGTCCCCTCCATCACCCGCTCGTAGCCGGCGATCGCGAGCCGTATGCCCCGCGCGCCTTCCTGCATCGCATCCTCCTTTTGCGGCCGGCCCTTGCCTCCCGGCCCTCGGCTCCATCATAGCATTTCCAGCGTGCGGCGTCGCACCGCCGCGTCAACGGGACGGGGGGCGAGGTGTCGGACATGCCCGGCAGCTCAGCCAACCGAGCCGGTCTGTATAGAGGAGGCGGTGGCTGCGTGGGATGCGTGCCTGACATTCTTCGTGACGGTCTGGCCGGCCGAATGGATTCAAGATTTGTGGACTCGCCGCAACGAGGTGCATTCAGAGATCGAGCGACGGTCCGCAAAGTACAATGACTTGCTGCGTTTTTCTTGAATTCCGCAGCAACTGTAGGAACCGGGAACCGCCGCTCCCCACCCATAGCGGCGGTAGCCGAGCCGCTGGGGCGGGAACCGCCGAGTCCGACCCAGCACGGTAAAAGGTGTTAGTGGCGGTGAAAACCCGCGCATAAACGGCGCGTCTTCGTTTCACTTGTGACGCGTGCTTGTCGGACGGTGTCCCAGGGGGCGTCGAGGTTCCGTCCATGTCGGGCGGGGTGATGGGTTAGTTCGAACCTTGCCTATCCGGTTGAC
>PLXO01000056.1 GCA_003151425.1 Acetobacteraceae bacterium | reverse complement strand
AGCACCTGGACAAATCACCCTTGACAACAAAACCCCCATACGAGCCCGGCCATGACGGTGAGGGGCTACACCACCCCGCCAAAATCCGAATTGCAGCGTCCCATGATCAGCCGCTCCAGCCGTTCCAGCCGATGGTCGGTCCGCCCATGCGCGCGCAGCACCGCCAGTGTCTGCTCCAGATACTCAACGCAGGTGCCCAGGCTGCCGCGGGCAACGGCGAGGTGTGCCGCGATCGTCGCCTCGTCCAGCCGCCCCGCGTAGCGCAGGTGCGCGCGGTTGGCGACGAAGCTGACGGCCCTCACCGGCCCGGCCTCGGTGTCCACCCGCACCCAGCGCGCCGCATAGGAACCAGTGAACATTTCGCGTCGCCACGGCAACAGCACCTCGGCGCGCGCTGTCGCAGCGGGGAAGCGGAACAGCATGCCGGCCGAGCTGCCGCCGCGATCGAGCGCCAGCATCAACCCCGGCGCCTCCGGCGTGCCGCGCCCCATATGCGCCCACAGGCAGTAGCTGCGATGCCAGCCGCGCACCACGCCCGGCCGGCTCTCGGCGTAGTGCATCGCCGGGTTCCACATCAACGACCCATACCCGAACAGCCACACATCCTCCTGCGGCGGATAGCCAGCCAGCATGGCATCCAGGCCGGTTTCGATTTCGGCATCCGACAGAAACACCAGCGCGGGGTCCGCCGACGCAAGCAGGCGCGCCGCCGCGATCAGCGAGCCGTCGCGCAGCGCCGCCGCCGTAATGCGCACGCGCTCGAAGGTATCGTCCGCCGGCGGCTCGCCGGTGTCGTCCGCCGGCGCCATCAGCCGGCTGGCCGCCGCGGCACGACGATCTTGGGCGTGAACGTCTGCACCGCCTCGCCGTGCTGGTTCAGTGTGGTGCAGCGCATGACCGCCGTCCCCCGCTCCGGTCGCGAGCGCGAGGGCGTGATCTCAAGCACCTCGGTCTCCACATGCAGCCTGTCGCCCGGGCGCACCGGCCGCAGCCAGAGCAGCTCGCCGCCGCTGCCAATGATCCCGCCCTCCATCGGAACGCTGTCGATCACCATTGGCATCGTCATCGCGGCGGTGTGCCAGCCGCTGGCCGCCAGCCCACCGAACAGCGTGCCCATCGCCGCCGCGTCGTCGAGGTGGAAGGGCTGCGGGTCATAGCGCGCGGCGAACTCCTTGATCTCGTCGGCAGAGACCTCGCGAGCCGCGCTGACGAAGCGCTGCCCCACGACAAGGTCCTCCAGAAACAGGCGGTCGGACATTCAGCAATCTCCCCAGGCGCGTGTGCCGCGAGGGCGCGTCCGCGCGAGCATTTTCGACATCCGTCACTTGTATCATGATAGCGACCGCTCTATGTTTCGTCCATGCGCCATACAAGCTTGTCAGACATGCCCTGTCCGATCGCCCGCAGCCTCGATCGGGTGGGCGAGTGGTGGAGCATCCTGATACTGCGTGATGCCTTGCGCGGCGTCACGCGGTTCGAGGATTTCCGCCGCAGCCTGGGCGTCGCGCCCAACATGCTCACCCGCCGCCTGACCGCGCTGGTGGAGGCCGGGATGCTGGAGCGGCACCGCTACAGCGAGCATCCGCCGCGCGACGACTACGTTCTGACCGACCGCGGCCGCGATTTCCGTCCGGTGCTGCTGTCGCTGCTGGCCTGGGGCAATCGCCATTTCGCGCCCGAGGGCCCGAGCGTCGAGATCGTCCACACGGCGACGGGTGTGCCGGCGGATCCCGTGCTGGTCGATCGCCACACCGGCCTGCCGGTGGATGGGCCCGAATACCGGACGGTTCACCACCACCGAGCTGGCGCGCCACGCGACAGCGCCAGCACCGAGGGCACATCGGGAGCGAAATGAACGCCCGGCCCGACGTCGCGCTGGCGATCGGCTTGGCGGTCTACGGTGCAACGATCGCCGGCGCGATTGCGGGCGGCGCCTGGTTTTCGCGCACGTCCCCGCCCGCTCTGGCGCGCCCGACCCCCGCCGCCTAGAATCCCCCGCAACCAATCCGCGGGAGGCCACCAAGATGCGCACCATGCTGATCCTGGCGTTCGCGCTGCTCGGGCTGCTGCCCGGCCCGGCGCGCGCGCAGGCCCCGATCACCATCGGCTTCGGCATGGCGCTGACCGGCGGCCTAGCGCCGATCGGCAAGGCGGCGCTGCTGGCGATGCAGATCTGGATGGAGGAAACCAACGCCCGCGGCGGCATAATCGGCCGCCCCGTCAAGCTGATCTATTACGACGACCAATCGAACCCGTCGACCGTCCCCGGCATCTACACCAAGCTGCTCGACGTGGACAAAGTCGACCTGGTCGTCAGCGGCTACGCCACCAACATGGTCGCCCCCGCCCTGCCGGTGATCATGCAGCACAACCGCACGTTCCTCAGCCTGTTCGGCCTGGCCGTGAACACCGAGTTCAACTATCCCAACTACTTCTCCTTCACGCCGACCGGCGGCCCGCAACCGAAACAAAGCTTCTCGAAGGGCTACTTCGAGGTGGCGATGCAGCAAACCCCAAAACCCACCACCATCGCCCTGGTCGGCGCCGATGCCGAGTTCCCGCACAACGCCCTGGACGGCGCGCGCCAGCTCGCCAAGCAGGCCGGGCTGAAAATCGTCTACGACAAAAGCTACCCGCCCAGCACCACCGACTACACGCCGATCGTCCGCGCGATCCAGGCGACCGATCCCGACCTGGTGTTCGTCGCCTCCTATCCGCCCGACACGGTCGGCATGATCCGCGCCGCGCACGAGGTCGGTTTGAAAGCGAAACTGTTCGGCGGCGGCATGGTCGGGCTGCAGAGCACCGCCATCAAGGCCCAGCTCGGCCCGCTGCTGAACGGCGTCGTCGACTATGATTTCTGGCTCCCCTGGGCCAGCTTCGCGACGCCGGAGGCCAAAGCGTTCCTGAAAGTCTACCAGGCGCGCGCGCCCGCCGCCGGGGTCGATGCGCTCGGCTACTACATCCCGCCGTTCGCCTATGCCTACATGCAGGTGCTGCAGCAGGCGGTGGAGGGCACCAAGAGCCTCGACCAGGACAAGCTGGCCGACTACCTGCGCAGCCACACGTTCCAGACCACCGCCGGCGACATCAAGTTCGCGCCCGGCGGCGAATGGGCCGAGGCGCAGGTGATGGAGGTGCAGTTCCGCGGCCTGAAGACCAACGAGGTCAGCCAGTTCACCGACCCGACCACCGAGGTGATCCTATGGCCGCCGAAGGACAAGACCGGCACCGTGGTCTATCCCTATACCGACGCGCAGCATTGACAGAAATCTCCCCCTCCCGCTGAGGGATTCGGCCGCGAAGCGGACCATGGGCGGGCCCAGACAGCAAGGGGCTTCGACGCAGCGCAGCACCGGCCCTTTGACCGGCCGGCCATCCGTTCGTCGGCTCAGGAAAAGCCGATTGGACGATTCTTGCTCGCCGCCATGGGCCCGTCAGGGGACAAACAAATCGAGCCGAGCCGCCACCACCATCCACATCCGCGAGAGCAGTATGCGGCGCGCACGTTAACCATTTGTTAGGGCGATGCTCGTAGCAGGGTTGGAGATTGTCGCCACGGGCGTTTCGCGCATCATGATTGGCCGACCGATATCTCCACCGAACGTTGCCGGCTGGTCGGCGCATGTGTTGGGAATGCGACATGGCGAGTCGGGAACCCGTAATCATACCGGAGGGTCAAAATTGACCCAGCCGCTGCTGCATCCAAAAGGGATAACACCAGATGTCCACGGTCATGATCGCCGAAGACGACCTTATGATGGCCGATATGCTCGAAGACGTTCTCGACGCAGGCGGGTATGACGTGTGCGGCATCGCGCGCACGGTGGACGAGGCGGTCGAACTCGGCGACCGTTGCAAACCCGATCTCGCGATCCTGGATATCCAGTTGGCCGAGGGAGGTACCGGCACGGACATCCCCCCCCGGCTAAAACGCCAGGACCGCATGGGCGTTCTCTATGCATCCGGCAATGCAGGCCAGATAGCCCTGACAAAGGTCGATGGCGACGCGCTCCTTATAAAACCATACCGGCCTGAGGACGTCCTTCAAGCTCTGAAAATCGTCGAGCACATTGTCAGCACCGGCGAGGCCTCACGCCCGTTCCCGAGTGGGTTTTCTGTATTGAAAGGGTCACCTGAGAAGGATAATGTACCACGCTCGGACGATAGCAAGTCTAATGAGATCAGAAGACTTCGCCGGCAGCAGAAGGCGCTTGCGGACTTCGGCGGCTTCGCTCTCGGCGAACGCGACCTTGGCAAGGTATTAACGGAAGCCGCCCGCGTGTGCGCCGAATGTCTTGAGGTCCCCTTCTGCAAGGTCTGCCGATTTCGCTCCGAGGAGAACGATCTCCTTGTCGAGGCTGGGGTCGGCTGGCATCAGGGGGTGATCGGTCGGGTCGTTTCACGTGCCGATGCGAGCTCGCCGCAAGGCCGTGCCTTCTCCACGGGAGAACCGGTGATCTGCGGCGATTTGAGCAAAGATATTTCCTTCGTTCTGCCGTCCTTCTACGCAGAACACCACATAATTTCAACCGTGGACGTTATTATCAAGAAACAAGGCCGGCCGTACGGTGTTCTGGAGATCGACAGCCCCGTACAGCAGAATTATGACGAACATGACATCAATTTCCTGACTGGATTTGCCAACGTACTGGCTGAAGCGGTCAACACGTCGAAGCGCAATAACGAGATGCAGAACGCGATCGACCGGATGCGGGACATGGTCACGGACAAGGACAGGCTGCTCGTGCTGCAGACCGAACTCCTTGAGGAAAAAGCCGTGTTGGCGCGGGAATTGCAACACCGAGTTCGTAACAACCTTCAGCTTGTATACGGGATGTTGGACAGGCAGCTCCGAGCCACAACGGAGACGTCGGCAATTGAGGGCATCAGTGCCATTGCACGCCGCGTTATGACATTGGCGCAGGTCTACGAACATCTCCTGGGTACCGGGCTCAGCCGGACGATCGATTTCAGCATGTACCTGTCGTCACTTTGCTCAAGCCTTGTGGACGTGGAACATACTCAGCACCCGAATGTCGGGCTGAATTGTCATTTGGAGCCGGTCATACTCGATCTGGAAAGCGTTACCGCTTTGGGCCTCGTTACCTCGGAATTGGTTGCGAACAGCTACACCCATGCATTTCCCACCGGTACTGGCTCGATCAACGTATCATTGTCACAGAATCCGTCACACGAAGTGGCGACAATGATTTTCACTGATGACGGTGTAGGTTTCGCCGATACGGGCGGCAACAAGCGACATGGTCTGGGCTTGGTGAGGCGGCTGATGGAGCAGCTCGGCGGCTCAGCGACACTACGTTCTGACCACGGCACGGAATGGACGCTGGATTTTCCTGTATCGCGGACTCCGCCGCCTCCCAGGCCCGCACCTTGAAGACGAAAGAAACCCCTCAATCGAACCGACGGATCGAGTCCGATCCATTCGATGTTCCAGCCCGAGAGTGTCGCAAAATGCGCCAGGTAAAGCCGATGCCCACAGTCATGATTGCCGAAGACGACCTTATGATCGCCGAGTTGCTCGAAGAGGTTCTCACAGAGCGCGGGTATGATGTGTGCGGCATCGCTCACACCGTAGACAAGGCAGTGGAACTCGGCGAGCGGCACAAGCCTGATCTTGCGATCCTGGATATCCGGTTGGCCGGGGGAGGTGTCGGCACAGACATCCCCGCCCGGCTGAAACCCCAGGGCCGCATGGGCGTTCTCTATGCATCGGGCCATGCAGGCCAAGTGAACCTGACCAAGGCCGATGGCGATGCGCTCCTTGTCAAACCGTACCGATCTGAAGACGTTGTTCGCGCTCTGAAGATCGTCGAGAATATCGTCAGCACCGACGAGGACTCACGACGATTCCCTAAAGGTTTCTCCCTGTTGACCGACTTATCCAAGACTGATGTCGTGCTGACCCCTGCGGAGGCTGAACTCACCGAGAAGAACCTGCGCCTTCGCCGGCAGTGGGCGGCGCTTGCGGGATTCGGCAGGTTCGCTCTTGACGAACGTGATCTCGGCAACGTGTTGATGGAGGCCGCCCGCGTTTGCGCCGAATGTTTGCAGGTCGCTTACTGCACAGTCTACCGATACCGTCCTGAGGAGAACGATCTCCTTGTTGAGGCTGGCGTTGGCTGGGATCAGGGGGTGATCGGGTATGTCGTTTCGCGTGCGGATGAGAGTTCAACGCACGGCCGTGCCTTCATCAACCGAGAGCCGGTGAGTTGCTGCGATTTGAGCACAGACGCAACACTCGGGCAGCCGCGCATCTATGCCGAGCACGGCATCGTCACGACACTGGACGTGCTTATTGGCACCGTGGATGACCCTTACGGTGTGTTGGAGATCAGCAACTCCGCACAGTACGACTATGACGATCATGACATCGATTTATTGACCTGCTTTGCCAACATCCTGGCAGAAGCGACCAACGCGGCGAAATCCAGCAGTGCGCCGCGAATTGCACGCGATCGGATCGAGGACGCGGCCGAAACCTCATCCATCCCCTCATTTCCCGGCTGAGCATGGCGGGTAACAAGCGAATCCACGGAACAGGGGCAGCGTCAGGGCAGTTGGCGGCGAACGCCAGCTTGATCCGGCGCGCGGTCTGCTTGAGCCACCCTGCGATCTTCAGCAGCCGCAGCCGGATGGTGGAGAACTCGCCCTTGGCCAGCGGTTGCAATTTTGGGATGGCATCGCGTACCGTCGGCATCAGCCAGTAGGCGGCCGGGCGCAGGGCATGTCCCCGGGCTTGACCCGGGGATTAGCCGCATCGGATTGGCGAACGGCCACTGCCCAGTCAGTCAGCCGCCGCAGGCCGAGTCGCCGCGTGTGGCACGCAGCCGTTGCGCTCGCGCCACCCAGCGCGGCGCGTCGCTACGTGGCCTTCGTCTTCTTCAGCGCCGTCCGGTGCGCCAGCGCACCATGCGCGGTGTCCCGGTGCGCCAGCGCATCATGCGCGGTGTCCCGATGCGCCAGCGCACCATGCGCGGTGTTCCGGTGCGCCAGCGAACCATGCGCCTTGTGCGACGCCGCGGCGTGGTGTGCGGACGGCTTGTGCGACCCCATCGCGTGGTGCGTGGTCGTCTTGTGCGGCGTGCCGACGCCGCTGGTGGTGGTGGCCGAGGCACCGGCGGCAGTCAGCGCGACCGCGGGCAGTGCCAGGCCGAAGGCGGCAAGAAGGGAGCGGCGGGAGGTGATCACGATGAAACTCCACAAAAGGGCACAGGTGGCCGGGGCGCGGTCACGCCTTACATTCGACTGTAACGCAAGCCCCTAACAAATTGACCTCCTTAGTACATCGCACCGATTCGGGCAAGCACCTTTCTTCGCCGCCACAGCCCGACCAACGCGCCCCACCCCTCACAGCAAACACAGCGCCTGCAACTCCCGCCGCAACTCCGCCGGCAACGCAGCCACCCCGCTCGCCCGAGGCATCGCCACCAAATCAATCGGGGCGTCCGGCGCCGCCAGATACCGCCACCCCTGGAACGGCTTGGTCGGCCGCCCGGCCAGCGGCACCAGCTTCGGATGCAGCACCAGCCCGGCGCACGCACTCCCGTCGTCCCACTGGTCGCGGATCACGTCCAGAATCCGCTGCCGCGCCAGCATGCTGCCGCCGATCACCCAGTAGATCGACCCGCCATCGATCACCTCCGCCGCGCGCCGAGGAAAGTTGCGCGTCCGATGCCGCAGCGGCGGATTGCTCACCGCGCGGTCGGCCTGCAGCTCGCGCAGATGCGCGATATCGCGCACGCCCACCGCCAGCTTGGTCAGATGCAGCATCAACCCCGACTCGCCATCCACGCCCCAATTCTGCCCACAAGGCCCGCCGCCGCAAGCCGCCGCCACCGCAACACGCGTCAGAAAGGTTGATCTTCCCGCCCGGGCACCGCAAAATCAGTGCAGGAGCGAACCGCTCCAAACAGGGGAGACTTGATTGATGCCTTGGTTCAATCGGCGGCCTGTGTGCCGCCTGGTCGCCGGCGTGACGCTGGCGGTCGGACTTGCCTCGATGGCCCACGCGCAGGGCTCGGGATCCGCCACGCTGGACGCGATCCGCACCCGCGGGCAGGTGCTGTGCGGCATCGCCGGAACCGTCCCGGGCTTCTCCCTGCCGGACAGCCAGGGCGTGATGCGCGGGCTGGACGCCGATTCCTGCCGCGCCGTCACCGCCGCCACCCTGGGCGATATCGCCAAGACGAAGTTTGTCGTCACCACGACGCAGAACCGCTTCACCGCCCTGCAATCGGGCGAGGTCGATCTGCTGTCGCGCTCCACCACCTGGACATTGGGACGCGAGGGCAACCTGGGCCTCGAATTCGCCTGGGTGAACTACTACGACGGCACCGGCTTCCTGGTGAAGAAGTCCGCCGGCGTGAAGGCGGCGAAGGAAATGGACGGTGCCACGATCTGCGTGCAGCCCGGCACCAGCACGGAACTCGCGATCGCCGACTACTACCGGCTGAACAACATGAAGTGGACGCCGATCCTGATCGCGGACATCACCGAGATTCAGGGCGCATTCCTGTCCGGTCGCTGCGATGCCTACTCGACCGACGCCTCGGCGCTGGCGACCTTCCGCTTCAGCCAGGGTCCGAAGGCGGACGACCTTATGCTGTTGCCCGACATCATCAGCAAGGAGCCGCTTGGGGTGATGGTGCGCAAGGCGGACGACAAGTGGTTCGACATCGTGCGCTGGACGTTCATCGCGATGATCAACGCGGAGGAGAAGGGCATCACCAGCCAGAACGTCGACACGTTCATGGACAGCAAGGACCCCGACATCCGCCGGCTGCTCGGGCTTGAGGGCGACATGGGCAAGGCGCTCGGTCTGGACAACAAGTGGGCCTACAACGTGATCAAGCAGGTCGGCAACCTGGCCGAGGTGTGGGACCGCAACATCACGCCGATGGGGGTGCCCCGCGGCATCAACAACATCTGGACCAAGGGCGGCCTGCAGTACGACCCGCCGATCCGCTGAGGTGGCCCAATCCTTCTCCCCCTCCCCTTGAGGGAGGGGGATGGGGGGAGGGGTTGGTGCCAGTGTCGCACCGAAGCCTCACACCGCTAGACCCCTCCCCCCAACCTTGGTCCGCTCCGCGGCCCAAGCCCTCAAGGGGAGGGGGAGAAGGTTGCGGCCCCCCCAACCCGACCCCGCCACAGGGCAATCGCACTTCAAAAC
>PLXO01000027.1 GCA_003151425.1 Acetobacteraceae bacterium | reverse complement strand
GCGCCAACCGGATAGGCAAGGTTCGAACTAGGTAGTTTCCCGGACTACCGCCGGCGCTCCAATGGTGCCTATGGTCGGCCGAGCGTGAGGATTTGGGACCGCCACTGCCAGCGCGAAGGCCGCGATGAGCACGAGCCGCGCCATGAAGAAGATCCGCAACGCGCCGGCGTCCTATGTCGAGGAGATGCTCGATGGCCTCTGCGTCGCCCATCGCGATGCCAGCAGCGGGCGGATCATTGGCGGTATGACATCATAACCCGAGAGCCGCCGGTTGCCGACGGCAGGGTGAAGGAGGATCCAGTGGGCGAAGCTGAGATGCGCGAGCTGTTGGTCAGCGCCATGAAGTCGCGGGCCATGTTCTACTATGCTTTCTACAAGGAGTTCAGCGCCGAGTTCGGCGCGGCCAAGACCGAGGAGGTGATGAAGCGGGCGACCTACAAGCGCGGCCTCGAGATCGGCGAGCGCTTCGCCCAGTTCGCCCCCAACGACATGGCGGGACTGAAGACCTCATTCCTCGAACACGTTCCCGACCCGGCGGCGACGTTCAACCCAAAGGTCGAGCGCTGCGACGCCGATGGCATCGACATCCAGTTGCAGGGCTGCCCGCTCCGGGACGCCTGGAAGGAAGCGGGGTTGAGCGACGCCGAGGTGGCAACGATGTGCAGCATCGCCGGCCGCGTCGACAACGGCACGTTCGAAGGCGCCGGCTTCAACTTCAGTGCCGAAACCTGGCAGTCGGGCCGATCGGGCTGCTGCCACCTGCACATCCGTCCCGGCAAGTAGGAAACGCGCCATGATCAAACATCTCTGGAGCACGCTCCTCACCACCGCGGTTGCGGCGAGCGTCGCGTTCGGCGCCGGTCCGGCAGCGGCCCAGACTGCGGCCACAGCCCAGACCAAGAAGCTCGTGCTCGGCTACGAACTGCCGCTGAGCGGTGACAGCTCGCATTACGGCGAGGTGTTCAAAAATGCCGCCGACCAGATGCTGGAGAACTTCAAGGCGGCGGGCGGCATGCCCGGGGTCGACATCGTCATCCGTTATGAGGACAGCAAGAACGACGCGCGTGAGGCGCGCAACATCGCCCAGTTGTTCGTCGACGACCCGGCGGTCGTCGGCGTGCTCGGCGACTTCTCGAGCACCGTATCGATGGCGGTCGCCGAGATCTATGCCAAGGCGGGCATGCCCCAACTGTCGCAGACCGCCTCGCACCCGGACTTCCTCAAGATCAGCAAGTGGCAGTTCCGCAACATCACGACGCAGACCTACGAGGGCCCGTTCAACGCCGCATGGATGCGTGAGAAGGGGCATGCCAAGGTCGCCGTCGTTGCCATCCAGAACGACTGGGGCCTCTCGGCCGCCGAAAGCTTCGCCGACGCCTTCAAGGCGAAGGGCGGCAGTATTACCTCAATCGAATACTTCAATCCGGGCGTGCGCGATTTCCGCTCGATCCTGACCAAGATCAACCGCGCGACGCCCGACGGCATCTACCTCTGCATGTTCTACGAGGAGGGCGCTTCCTTCCTCGAGCAGCGCCAGCAGCTCAAGGTCGACGCGCCGGTGTTCGGCGCCAGCTCGCTCTACAACGAGCAGCTTATCAAGCTCGCCGGCCCCGCGGTTAACGGATTGATGCTGTCGAGCAACTTCGTGCCGACCAATCCCGACCCCAAGATCCAGGCCTTTGTCACCGGCTACACCGAGAAATACGGTCAGACTCCGAGCCAGTTCGCCGGGCAGGCCTATGACGCCATGGGCATCATGCTCGCCGCGATCAAGAAGGTTGGACCGAGCGTCACGCGCGCGACGTTGCGCGACGCCCTCGCCCAGACCGCGGACTATCCCGGCGTCACCGGGGTGACCACGTTCGACCCGCAGACACGGGAGCCGGCCAAGACGCTGGCCCGCATGGTGGTGACCGACGGCAAGTACGTGGTCATCAAGTAGCCCGTCGCCGGAGCCCGCTTGCGCCTCGAGGCCCGCTGGCGCCGCGAGCCCGCTTGCGCCTCGCGTCCGCTGGCGCCGCGAGCCCGCTGGCGCCGCGGACCCGGTTACCCGCTTTGTCGCTGTCGTTGCGTTTGTTGCTGTCATTGCGAGCGAAGCGAAGCAATCCCCGACGTGGATTGGTGCGATATCTCCCGGAGATTGCTTCGCTTCGCTCGCAATGACAGCATCAGCCACGGGTGCCACCCTCGGGATCGCTACGACAATGTTCGACATCTACTTCGTTCAGCAGATCGTCAACGGGCTCAGCGTCGGCCTGGTCTACGCCCTCATGGCGATCGGCTTCACGCTGATTTTCGGGGTGCTGAACGTCGTCAACTTCGCGCATGGCGAGGTCTACATGCTCGGCGCCTTCGCCGGGCTCATGCTGATCACCTGGATCGCCCCGCCCGTGCTGGTGATCGTGCTGCTGGTGCTCGCGGTCGGTGCCCTCACCGGCATCGGCCTGGAACGCCTCGCCTTCAGGCCGTTCCGCCGCTTCCGCGACGAGGCCTCGCTGAAGTCGCGCGCCATGCGGGAGGCGACGCTGCTGTCCTCGCTCGCCGTCTCGATCACCGTGCGCGAGGTGATGACGCTCGTCTTCGGCGCGCAGATGCAGACCGTCCCGCAAGCCTACATGCTGCAACAGCCGATCGCGATCGGCCGCCTCAGCATCACGGTCGGCGATCTCGTCGTCTTCGGCGCCTCGGCGGTGATGCTGGCCGCGCTGCAATTCATGCTGTTCCGTACCCGCATCGGACTTTCGATCCGGGCGGTGTCGAACTCGCCGCTCGGCGCCCGATATGTCGGCATCGACACCGACCGCGCGATCGTCGCCACCTTCGCGATCGGCTCCATGCTGGGCGCGGCGGCCGGCATCCTGGTCGGCCTCTACAGCGGGGTGATCACCCCGCAGATGGGCTTCACCCCGGGTATCAAGGCGTTCGTCGCGATGGTGATGGGCGGGCTCAGCAGCATCCCGGGAGCGGTGATCTGCGCCCTCATCCTCGGCGTCTCGGAGAGCGTCGCCACGGAGTACCTGGCGTCGGGCTGGCAGGATCTGGTGTCCTACGGTTTTCTCATCGTCACGCTCGTTTTCTTCCCGCAAGGGCTGTTCGGCGTCGGCCGTGAACGCGCCTAAACCGGCGGTCCCGCCGGTCGTTCTGAAGGCCGCGCTGGCCATCTTCGTCTTCATCCTGGTGCCGGCTGTGCTGTCGTGGATCGGCGGCGGCTATCTGTTCCAGGTCGCAACGACCGCGCTCATCTTCATCATCCTGGCGGCCAGCCTCAACCTCGTCACCGGGACGGCCGGCCTGCTCTCGCTCGGTCATGCCGGGTTCTACGGCATCGGCGCCTACACCGCGGCGCTTCTGTCGACGCGGTTCGGCCTGCCCTGCGTCGTGACCCTGCCGCTCGCCGGCGTCGCGGCGGGAGCGATCGGGGTCCTGGTCGCGCTGCCGACCATGCGGCTCATCAGCATCTATTTCGCCGTAGCAACGCTCGGGGTCGGCGAGATGATCTACGTGATCCTGCTCAACTGGACCGGCTTCACGCACGGGCCGATGGGTATCCGCGGCATCCCGCCGATCGATCTGCTCGGCTGGCGGCCCGGCATTCCGCTGTTCGATTACCTGGTGGTCGCCGCGGTCACCGCGTTTTCGGTCTGGGCGTTGTCCCGGCTGATGCATTCCTACTATGGCAACGCACTGCGCGCGGTGCGCGAGGACGACCAGTGCGCCGACGCAATGGGCCTCAACGTTGTCCGCCTCAAGATCGAAACGTTCGGCATCAGCTGCTTCTTCGCCGGCGTCGCTGGCGGCCTCTATTGCCACACCGCCGGGTTCATCAGCCCCGACCAGTTCCGCTTCTCGGAATCGATCAACATCCTCGCCATGGTCGTGGTGGGCGGGCTCGGCAGCCTGCCGGGCGCGGTGATCGGCGCCCTGCTGCTCATCATCCTGCCCGAGGCGCTGCGCGGCTTCGGCGACTTCCGCATGGTCGCGATCGGCTCGATCATGTTCCTCAGCATCCTGTTGCGCCCGCGGGGGCTGCTCGGCGAGGTCTCGGCGCTCGATCTGATGCGCCGCCAGTTCGGCGAGGCCTGGAAGGGCGGGGCAGCCACGCGCGTGGGGTGGCGATGACGCCAGCGCAGGCGCGTGGGCCAACCGATGCGCGGGGGGATCAGCGGCTGCTCGAGATCAGCGGCGTCACGCGGGTTTTCAGCGGGCTGACCGCGCTCAAGGCCGTCACCACCCACGTGGCCGCCAATGAGCTGGTTGGGCTGATCGGGCCAAATGGCGCCGGCAAGACGACCCTGTTCAACCTCATCTCCGGATTCATCGCGCCGACCGAGGGCGAGATCCGTTTCGACGGCCGCTCGTTGTCCGGCATGAAGCCCCACCGGATCGCCCGGCTCGGCATCGGCCGCACCTTCCAGAACCTGCGCATCCTGCCGAACATGACGGTGTTCGACAACGTATCGATCGGCGCGCTCGCCGCGTTCGGCCAGACGCCATGGCAGGCGCTGGCCGGCGGCGGGGGCGCCGTCTCGCGGGGGATCAGCGAGCTGACGCGCGACGTGCTCGACCAGGTCGCGCTGTCGGACGCGGCCGGCGTGCTCGCCGCCAACCTGTCCTACGGCCGGCGCAAGTACCTCGAGATCGCGCGCGCCCTGGCGACACGGCCGAAGCTTCTCATCCTCGACGAGCCGGCGGCCGGCTTGAACGACACCGAGACCGGCGAGCTCGCCAGCTTCATCGCCGGCCTCGTCCGCAAGGGCATGACCGTGCTGCTGGTCGAGCACCGCATGTCGCTGGTCATGAGCATCTGCCAGCGCGTGATCGTGCTCGCGTCGGGCGTCAAAATCGCGGACGCCGACCCGGCAACGGTACAGCGCGATCCGGCCGTCCTAGAATCCTATCTCGGCACCGGGGAGTAGCCTTGCATGGCCATCCTCAGCGTGCACGGCCTCGACGTAACCATGGGCGTCCAGGCCATCCTGCACGGCGTCACGCTCGAGGTCGCCGAGCAGGCGGTGGTCAGCGTCATCGGCAGCAACGGGGTCGGCAAGACGACGCTGATGCGCGCGATCTCGGGGATCTATCGCTGCGCCGCCGGAACCATCACCTTCCGCGGCGCGCCCATCGCCAATCTGCCCTCGCACCGCATCGTGCACCTGGGCCTCACGCAGGCGCCCGAGGGCCGCATGATCTTCAGCAACATGACGGTGCGCGAAAACCTTGTGCTCGGGGCCGGAACGCTTCCGGCCGCGGAGTTCGCCGGCCAGCTTGCGTATGTGCTCTCGCTGTTCCCGGCGCTGGCCGACCGGCTGCGCCAGAAGGCGGGCTCGCTGAGCGGGGGCGAGCAGCAGATGCTGTGCATCGGCCGCGCTCTCATGCCGAAGCCGAAGCTGCTGCTGCTCGACGAGCCCTCGCTCGGCCTCGCGCCGCTCATTGTGAAACTCATCTTCGATTTGATCCAGCGCATCCGCGCCGAGGGGACCGCGATCCTGCTGGTCGAGCAGAACGCCAAGGCAGCCCTCAAGATCGCCGATTACGGCTACGTCATGGAGGGCGGGCGGATCATCCTGCAAGGTCCGGGGGCCGAGCTGGCGGCCGACGACCGAGTCATGAGCGCCTATCTCGGCGGCGGGTAGTTCTTATTGGCGATTCGTAACTATGGCAGCGGTCATCGAGCGCAACGGGCCATAAAACTGCGCGACCGCGGTTGATTCGTTCGCTGCCGGGCGTCGCGTGATGCGCGATCGGGGACGCCGAGAGGGAACGCTCAGACGTAGCGGCCCCACAGCGCCGGGACATCGATGCGCCCGGTTTCGTCGCGCCACACCGCGGCCGAGGACTCTACGTCCGCGCTGGTGCGCATGCCGACCAGCGCGACATCAACGAGCGGGTTCGACAGCACGAACTGGATTAGCGCCGGGGTGTAGTCGAACGTATCGTCCGGTCGCACCAGCCGCATCCACTTCTGGAAGATTCCCGAGGTCGGGGTGCGCATCGTCACGATGAACAGCCCCTTCTCCTTGGCGCGAAACAGACTGCCGAACGGGCGCGTCGGCTCGTACGGATGCTGCAACAACAGGTTGTAGGCGATCTGCATCGCATCGAACGCACCGCTGTCGATCAGGTCGTCGACACCGCGATTGTTGTCCTCGGAGGTGAAGCCGATCGCCTTCGTCAGACCATCAACGCGCAGGCGCAGGAGCTGCTCCAGCATTCCGCCGCGGCCGAGAATCGCCGCCACCGCTTCTGTATCCAGGCTGCCACCATGGATCTGCAGCAGATCGATGCTGTCGCGGCGCAACCGGCGCAGGCTGGCCTCCACCGAGGCACGCACCTCCCGCGCCGAACTCAGCTTCACCTTGGTCGCAAGCACCACGTCGGTGCGACCGGCCAGCGCCTCGCCCATCAGCTCCTCGGACAGGCCCTTGCCGTAGCCCGGTGCGGTGTCGAAATATGTTACCCCGCGGTCCAGCGCGAGTTGAAGTGCCCGCATCGCGGCGTCGCGATTGGTCGCCGCCGCGGCGTCGTATTGGCCGAGATAGTTGGTCAGGCCGATGGCCGCGCCACCGAAACCAAGGCGGCTGACGGTTTGCGCGGTCGGGGGGAACTCGGTGGTCAGCATGCAAAAGCTATCCTTTTAGGTCGTTACGGGAGTGGCGGGTTGCCCAATTATGGTTCTCCCCCTCCCCTTGAGGGAGGGGGACGGGGGGGAGGGGTTGGTGCCAGGGTCGCACCGAAGATTCGTACCGCGAGACCCCTCCCCCCAACCTTGGTCCGCTTCGCGGCCCAAGCCCTCAAGGGGAGGGGGAGAGATTCGCCGCGGCTCATCCCTTCACCGCGCCGGCCGCCATCCCGCTGGTCAGGCGGTCCTTCAGCAGGAAATAGACGATCAGCATCGGCACGATGGCCAGGACGACCGCCGCCGACATGACCCCGTAGTCCACGCGGTACTCGTCCTTCGCATAGGCCAACGCCACCGACAGCGTGCGATTGGTCTGATCCGGCAACAGCACCAGCGCGGTCAGGTAGTCGTTCCAGATCGCCACGAACGCAAGAATCAGCACGGTGACGATACCATTGCGCGACAGCGGCAGCGTGATACGCCGGAACAACCCCCAGACGGTGCAGCCATCGATCACCGCGGCCTCGTCCAGCTCGACCGGGATCGCGCGCATGAAGGTGACCAGCAGGAACACCGCGATCGGAAGTTGCTCGGTGGCGTAGACCAGGGTGATGCCATACTTGGTCCCCAGCAGCCCCAGATCGTTGAACAGCCTGAACGTCATCGGCAGCACCGAGACCGAGGGCACCAGCACGGCGAGCGCGAAGAAGATGTAGACATAGCTTGCCAGGCGGAAGCGGAACCGTGCGATGGCGAAGGACAGCGGCGTGGCAACCGTCAGCAGCAGGACCAGGCTGGTGAGCGTGATGGTCACCGAGTTGTAGAACGCGCGCGGGATGTTGGTGGCCGAGAGCACCTGCACGTAGTTGGCGAGGTCCAGCGAATCCGGCAGCAGGCGGATGCTGGTCAGGATCGCATCATTGTCGCGGAACGAATTCGCCAGGACCCAGACGAAGGGATACAACGTCAGCAGGGCGTGCACGCACAGCACGAGGTAGACCGCGGCCAGCGGCGACAGACGCTTGAGACGCCGCCAGAACAGCCTCTTGGCATTCACCGGCGCAGCACGTACGGATTGCGCGCTCACGCTCATTCGGTGCCGAACGCGGTCAGGCGCCGCACCAGCAGGGTCGCCGTCAGCGCAATCAGGAAGATCGTCGTGGCCATCGCGGTGCCGTAACCCACCTGCAGGTTCACGAAGATCGTCTTGTACATGTAGGTCGCCGGCACCTCGGTCACTGTCCCTGGGCCGCCCTTGGTCATGATGAAGACATAGTCGAAGCTTTTCAGCGCCGCGGTGATCGCCAGGACGATGCAGACCTGCAGCACCGGCCACGCCATTGGAATGGTGATGTGGCGGAATATCGCCCGAGCGCCCGCGCCGTCGATGCGCGCCGCCTCGTAGACCTCGTTTGGGGCGTTGCGCAGCGCGGCCAGCAGGATAACGAAGAAATAACCAATCGTGTGCCAGATCGGTACGGCAATGACCGCGTACAGCGCGGTGTCCTCTTCGCCCAGCCAGTTGCGCGCCAGCGCGCCGAGGCCGACGCCGCGCAGGATGATATTCAGCAGCCCGACATCGGCGTCGTAGAGCAGCGTGAACAGCAGTCCGATCGCCGCCGACGAGATCACCACCGGAACGAAAAACGCGGCGGAGAAGAACCGCTCGCCGCGGATCGGGATGCGCAGCATGCTGGCCAGAACCAGCGCGATGCCAACTTTGAACAGTACCGCAAGCGCCGCCCAGAGCGCCACGCGCAGGATGCCGCGGCCGAACAGCTCATCGTGGGCCAGTTGCACATAATTGGCCAGGCCGACGAACCGCCAGGTGCCGATGCCGTTCCAGTCGAACAGGCTGTTGTACAACGTGCGAAGAAACGGCAACACGAAGAACAGGCCGTAGAGCAGGAACGCCGGCAGCATGAACAACAGCACGCTCGGTGAGAAACGCAGTCTTCCCATGGGTGCGCTAACTACCGAAGATCACGCCCAGGCGCTGCACGAACGCCGCGGGCTCGTATTTGCCGGCGAGGAATTCGCCCAGCAGCGGCTCGAACTTCGCGCGGCGCACCGGCGTCATGACCGATGGGATCCACTTGTTCGGCGGCGCGCGCAGAGCCAGTGCCTGCGCCTCGATCGCGATACGGTTGACCTTCGACATGTCCACCTGAAGATCAAGCGTGGGGACGAGCTGGCTCGCCTCCTCGACGTACAGCTTTGCGGCCTGGCGCGACGACAGGCGGCGCACCAGTTCGTAAAGGTATGGCCGCTTGTCGTCGTCGGCCAACGAGCGCGCGCTGAGATACCAGAGCGAGGTCAGGTCGCGCTCGATGTTGCGCTCGGTCTGCGCGCCGCCAGGGATCAGCGGGAAGTCGAGCACCACCAGATGCTCCTGCACGGCCGGCTTGATGCTCAGAGTGATCCACGACCCATCGAGGATCAGCCCGCCCCGATTGGTGTTGACATATTTCGCATAGACGCTGTCGTTCTGGATGGAAATCGCATCGATCGGGATGTTGCCGACGACCAGCTCGTGCAGCCGCGTCGCGGCGGCCACCATGTCCGGCACGTCGATCGGCTCGGCACCGGAATGCATCCGCAACGCCCGCGCGTTGCCGACCGAACGGTTGACCACGTAGTTATAGACGCGCCCGCCCGGGCTGTCGTTGCCGATGCTGATCGCCCAGGGCAGTTCGCCCTTCTGCTTCAACGCTTTCACCGCGGCGAGCAAGCCGGGCCAGTCGGTCGGCACCGCGACGCCGGCGCGGTCGAACACCTGCTTGTTGGCCAGGAACTCGACGTAGAACATCGACAGCGGCACGCCGTAGACCTTGCCGTCCAGCGACGCCGTCTGCCAGGAATAAGTATCGAACAGCCCGGTGAAGAACGGGTCGTTTCGCGTCCAGTTCGTCAGGTCGGCAAGTTTCCCGGCCCGCGCGATCTGGTCCAAGCCGAATCCGGGATCGAGCCGCCAGTAGTTGAAGACGTCGGGCAACCGGTCGCTGCTGGCGTCCAGCTTGATCTTCGTCTGGTGGTCGTTTCCGGGCGTTTCTTCGACCGTGATGGTAACGTTCGGATAGTCGGCCTGGAAGGCAGCCAGCCGCTCGCGCACCGGGCGCGTCATCGGGTGCACGCCGACGTAGTTCGTCGCGAAGCGCAGCGTCAGGCGCTTGGCGGCGGCGTCGTGCGGCTTGGGTGCCGCGAAGGCATTGGTCAGTGCCGATTGCGTCGGCGCCGATTCTGTCGCCGTCGACTGAGCCGGCGACGGCTGCGCGGGGGCCGGCTGGGTCAGCGCCACATGGGACGCAACGCCGGCAGCGGCGGAGCCGAGCAGCGCGGTGCGCAGCAGCGCCCGACGGGTCGGCGCCCGGCGATGGTCCTCGGGTCGGCGCTCCTCGGCTCGAAGGTCCCCAAATCGATGGTCCCCAAGTCGACGGTCCCCAAGTCGACGGTCCCCAAGTCGACGGTCCCCAAGTCGATGGTCCCCAAGTCGATGGTCCGTGCGTCCGGGTGCCTCGACCTCGGGCTCAACTTGTCGGCGGTCGTGATCCTGGGATGGCATTGGACGTCTCCCGGTGCCGGCGGGTGTGTACCCCGTCTGGTGGCCTGTCCGCGGAGCTCGATGCAGCGCCATCGCCTCCACACGCGATCTACTTCCACATTCCCACTTGATCTGTCAATCATCATATGAAAGGATGAGACATTAATTCGTGGAAGGCTCCTGCGCACTCGTGCCGACTGCATCCCCCTTTGACGACTTCGTGAGCCGACATGGCGGTACGCCGCGCCGCGGCATGTTCGGCGTCGTGGTGCACGAGCTGGGGCGTCGCATCGTGGGCGGTGAATTCGGGCCATGCGGTCCCCTGCCGCGCGAGGATGACCTGATCGCCGAGGTCGGTGTCAGCCGCACGACGTTCCGCGAGGCGATGAAGTGCCTCGCCGCCAAGGGCCTGGTGGAAATCCGCACCAAGACCGGCACCCGCGTGCGCGACCGCACGCAATGGCGCCACACCGACCCGGACGTCATGGTGTGGCATTACGAGACCGGTCCGAGCCGGGCATTCCTGGAGCAGCTCGCCGACCTGCGCCGCGTGCTGGAACCCGCCGCCGCCGCCCGCGCGGCGCAGCGCGGTAGCAAGGCGGAGATCGCCCGCATCGCCGCCGCCTATAAGCTCATGTGCACCAGCATCGGCAAGCCGGACCGGCACGCCGAGGCGGATTGCGCGTTCCACACAGCGATCTTCGCCGCGACGCATAACGTGATCCTGGCGCGGCTGATCGACACCATCGCCATCGGCATCTTCGGCAACGCGGTGAAGGCGACCAAGGCGGTGATCGAGGGCCAGCGCCGCTCGCTCGCGTATCACGCCGATGTGCTGGCGGCGATCGAGGCCCGCGACGAAACCGGTGCCGCCGAGGCAGCGGTGCGCCTGCTTGATTCATGGCACCCGGAGCCGGAGCGCGCCCGGCTGACGCAACGCGACCCTGGTATCGCGCGCGGGGTTGCCGACGGGAACCGGCGTGCCGCCGTGCGCGAAACGAAAAGCCACCCCAGGGGCCGTTGACCCGTGCTGACAGGTCAACTTCCGCCGGCATCGGGAAACCGACGGCGCGCGAGCGCCATGGAGGATGTGTGCCGATCATCGACGCCTATGGCCATGTGTCGCTGCCCCGCTTCCTGTCGGCCGAGGACTTCCTGCGGGTCATGGACACGCACGACGTCGCGGCTGCCGTGCTCAGTACCGCCGACACCTGTCCCGATGCGCAGGAACTGTCGCGCGCTCTTGTGTCGTACCCGGACCGGTTCCGCGTGATCGGCATCCCGCTCGGCGCCGACGCGGCGGGACGGCGCGACAACATCCGCCGGCAATTGGACAGCGGCTTCTCCGGCATAAGGCTGCCCGCAACCCTGATCGCGGCGCAGCCGGACCTGCTGGAGGTCATCGGCGACGCAGGCGGCTGCATCATCGCTGTGGGTGACAGAGGATTGCACGCCGCCGCGCGCGAGATCGCCGGGTTTCTCGACCGCTACGATCGCAGCTTCGCCATTGCCGGCCATTTCGGCGGCCCCACCGATCCGGCGTTGCTCGACACCGACGCAGCGGTGGCGCGCCTGTTCGCGCATCCCAGACTGCACGTCGCTTTCACAAGGCACGGCGCCATGGCGCACCTGCCGGTGGAACATTGGGCCCAGGCGTTGCTCGCCCGTATCGGCTGGCAGCGGGCGCTGTGGGGCAGCGAATGGCCGGTGGCACTTTGGCGCGACGAGACCTATGCCTCCACCCTCGACTGGGCACTGCGCCTCGCACCCGACGCCGCGCAGCTTGCCGCCTTCCGTTACGGCAATGCGCAGCGTCTGTTCTTCGCAGCCGGAGCCGCCCACGCACGGAAGATCGATCCGGATATGGATCTGATGACGTTTCGCAAGCCGGCCGATGTGTGGCTGTTTCCGCCCAGCCTGAACGTTTCGGAAGCGAGGCACCGCGCGCTGTACCATGCCTATGTCGCGTGGGGCGGCGAGGCACGCGGCGCCTACAGCGAGTTCTTCCTGCAGATGGCAGAGCGCGGCATTCGCGCGGTATAGCGGACGACTGCGTTCTCAGCCTCGAGGACGACATGGCAGACCTACACCTCTCCCACCCTTCGCGGGAGAGCGGAGCGCAGCGACGCGGGTGAGGGTCGTGCCGCAGCACCACCCTCACCCGGCATCGCTCCGCTCTGCCGACCTTGGTCCGCTCTTCGCGGCCCAAGCCCGCGACGAGCGGGAGAGGTGTACGTCGGCAGCAGTTCAACGTTCGTCACCACTGCCTACACGCGATAGATCGGCGCCCCCGCCGGCGCGCCGGTCAGTCCGCCATCGATCACAATCTCCGTGGACGTGATGTTGGCAGCCGCGTCGGAGGCAAGGAACAGCACCGCCTGGGCGATCTCGTCGGCCTCGGTGATGCGCCCGCTCGGAACGGCCCGCACCATTCTCGCCTCCAGCGCAGCGAACGCCTCCGGTGTCGGCGCCCGGTTGTCCCAGATCGGCGTGCGGGTCGCGCCGGGGGTCACGCTGTTGACGCGGATGCGCCGCGGCGCGAACTCCGCCCCCAGCACGCGCGCCATTGCGCGAATACCCGCCTTGCTGGCCGCATAGGCCGACATGCCGGGCGTCCCCAGCTCGGCATGCACAGAACCCACCAGCACGATCGAGCCACCTTCGTTCAGATATGGCGCGGCGGCCTGCACGGTCAGGAAAACACCGGTCAAGTTGGTGCGCAGGATCTGTTCGAACGCCGCGAGCGACGTGCCGCCCACCGGCGTGGCGCCACTGATTCCAGCATTGGCGAACACGACGTCAAGCCGGCCGAATCGCTCGACCGCGGCGGCAACGGCTGTTTCAGTCGCGGCGACATCGGTGATATCGGCCCGCAGCGCGAGCACGCTCGGCCCAAGCTCCGCGACCGCCGCGTCAAGCGTGGCCTGGTTGCGCCCGGTGATGGCGACGCGGGCACCTTCCGCCACGAACAGCCGGGCGGTTGCCAGGCCGATGCCACTGTTGCCGCCGGTGATGAATGCCGTCTTGCTTGCGAGTCGCATGTGCGTCGCCCTTCTTGAGGTTGCGAATGAAACGATAGGAATCAGTGTGCGTCGGCCGTCGGCGCCGTGGGCGGCGCAACCTTGCGCATCAGCGGTACCATCACGGTGGCGAGCAGAAACGCCGCGGTGACCGCCAGGAAGGCGTCAGCGAAACTCTGTGTCTGCGCCTCCCGCAGCGCCAAGGCGAACAGCGAGCGCAGCGCCGCCGCATTGGCACGCACCATGTCGCCGCCGAACGCCACCGCGTCACTCGCGGCAACCCGATGCAGCAACGTCAGCATCGCCGTATTGCCGCTGTTCAGGTGTTCGGCCAGGCGCAGGAAGTGCAGGTTCGTGCGATCGTTCAGGATCGTTCCGCACGCGGCGATGCCGATCGCGCCGCCCAGGTTTCGCATCAGGTTGAACAGCCCGGAGGCCAGCCGCAGCCGTTCCGGCGCCAGGCCGCCCAAGGTCAGCGACACGATCGGTGCCACCGCGAACTGCTGCGAGAACCCGCGTAGCGCCTGCGGCAGCAGCAGCTCGCGCCAGCCCCAGTCATGCGTGATCGGGGTAAAATTCCACATGCTCAGCGTGAAGCACGCCAGCCCGAACATCATCAGGTAGCGCAGATCGATCCGGCGCGCGACCGTAGTATACAGCGGGATCGCACACACCTGGAACAATCCGGTGGTGAACACCGCCAGGCCGATCTGCAGCGCGCTGAACCCCCTCACCTCCCCCAGGAACAGCGGCGTCAGATAGATCGTGGCGAAGATGCCGATGCCGGTGATGAACGAGAAGAAACACCCCAGCGCGAAATTGCGGCTTTTCAGCGCGCGCAGATCGACGATCGGCTGCGCGTGGGTCAGGCTGCGCCAGATGAAGCCGACCCCCGCCAGACCGGCGATCCAGGCGGTGGCGCGAATGGTGTCGTCGCCGAACCAGTCCCAGCGCGGCCCCTCCTCCAGCGTATACTCCAGGCACCCAAGGCACGCCGCCATCATTGCCATGCCGAGATAGTCGGCGCCGCGCAGCACCTTCAGGTCCGGGCGGTCGATCCGCACCAGCATCGGCACCACCACGGCAACGAAGATGCCGGGCACCAGGTTGATGAAGAACAGCCAGTGCCAGGAGTAGTTCTCGGTGATCCAGCCGCCGACGGTCGGCCCCAAGGTCGGGGCCAGCGACGAGATCGCGCCGATCGTCGCCGCGGCGATCACCCGCTGATGCGCGCTGAAATAGATGAAGGCGGTGGTGAATACGGTCGGGATCATCGAGCCGCCGAGGAACCCCTGCAGCGCGCGGAACACGATCATGCTCTGGATGTTCCAGGCCCAGCCGCACAGCAGGCTGGTCAGCGTGAAGCCGACCGCGGAGGCGCAGAACAGCCAGCGCGTCGACATCACCCGCGACAGCCAGCCGGACAGCGGGATCACGATGATCTCGGCGATCAGGTAGCTGGTCTGCACCCAGGACAGCTCGTCGGTGCCGGCCGACAGCCCGCCGCCGATGTCGCGCAGGGAAGCCGAAACGATCTGGATGTCCAGCAGCGCAATGAAAAAGCCGACGCTCATCGCGGCGAAGGCGAGCACCTTGGTCGGCGTGGACAGCTCGGATGCAGGAACGAAGATGGTCGGCGGCACAACGATGGGCGGCCCACGCAACGTGCCCGAGGTGCCCCCAATACTCGCGTTGCCCCCAATGCCCACGTTGCCCCCAGTGCCCGCATTGCCCGTGTTGGCAGCGATGCCCGTGTTGGCGGCAGCGGTGGCGGCAGCAGCAGCGGTGCCGGCGTCGGCAGCGGTGCCCGCAGTACGCGCAGCGGCGGCGGTCATGGCGCGGTGCGCTCGTCGACCTCGACCGTCACCGACAGGCCTGGGCGCAGCCGTCCGAGCATCCCGGCCTCGCCATCCAGCACGATGCGCACCGGCACCCGCTGCACGATCTTGGTGAAGTTGCCGGTGGCGTTCTCCGCCGGCAGCACGCTGAACACCGCCCCGCTCGCCGGTGCCAGGCTGCCGACATGGCCGTGGAACATCTGACCCGGCAGCACGTCGGCCCGGATCGTCGCCGGCTGCCCCGGGCGCATGGCGGCGAGCTGGTTTTCCTTGAAGTTCGCATCGACCCACAGGCCGCGCGCCGGCACGACAGAGACAAGCTGCGCGCCGACCGTGGCATAGCCGCCGACGCGCGCGGCACGGTTGCCGATGACCCCGTCGATCGGCGCGCGCAGCTCGGTGTAGCCAAGGTTGAGCTGGGCAGTGTCCCGATCGGCCATGGCGGCTGCCAGCGCGGCGGCGGCCTGCTGCTTCTGCGTGTCGATGACCTCGAGCTGGCGCCGCGCCGCGTCCAGCGCCGCCGCCACCCGCGCGCCGTCGGCCACGGCCTGCTTGGCGGTGGCGTCAGCCTTCTGGAAGCTCTGCATCGAGGCCGCGGCGGTCGCCGACAGGGTGCGGTAGCGGGCCTGGTCCTCGCGTGAGCGGTCGATCTCGGCCTGGGCGGCGGCAATTCCCGCTCCGGCCTCGGCGATCAACGCCTGCTGCAGCCGGCGGGTGGCGTCGAGGTTTTCGAGGCTTGCCTGCTGCCCGGCAACCGCCGCCTCGGCCTTGGCCAGTGCGGCGCGATAGTCTCGGTCGTCAAGCTTCACCAGCAGGTCGCCGGCGTGGACGGCCTGGTTGTCAGTGACCGGGACGGCGGCGATGTCGCCGGCCACCCGCGGGGCGATGACGGTGACCTCGCCGCCGACATAGGCGTCGTCCGTGCTCTCGATGAAGCGGCCGGTGGTCCACCAGTCGTGGCCGTACCAGGCGGCGCCAATCGCCAGGACCACGGCAGCGGTCGCGGCCAGCAGGCGCTTGCGGGAGAGCGCCCGACGGGGACGGGCCGGGAGAACGGTGATGTCGCGTTCGAGCACGGTGGCGGACATGGCTTGGTCCCTCCTGGGCCTGTCGGGGGCCGCGCCGAGCGATCCGCCCCGCTGCCTCGACTATCATCATGCAAGCCACATACGGCTGTCACTTCCATAATGCAAGTCTCCATTAGGGACGCGCGCCAGCCGCGAGGCCCTGCCGCCCGGTTGGCGCGCCGGCGGCGGCCGGGTAAACCGAAGAAAGGTCACGGCTCCGCCCTGAAACCCGCCAGGGGGCTTTGCCCCATAGGCGTTAAATTAGCCTCTGACTGGGTATCGGATGTGTGGCCTGCGTTTGCGTGGCGGGTTTGCGAGGCGACGATGGATCGCCGGTCCGGCCCGCGCCAGGTGGGCGGGGGAGAGTTGCCCGCGGACGCTGGCAAGCAGGATCATCGCGGCGATCTTGTATACCCGCCACAGCGAGGGGAGGTAGTCGGCGTCGAGCAGGTCCTCAGGGGGAAGATTCCAGGAACTCCTGGCTAAGGTCGTCGCACAACAGGGCAAGGATGAGATGCGAGAAGAGCCAACTTCGTGACGCCCGGGGCGTTCGGGTTGGCAGCCGATCGATGTGCAGCAGCGACTTGAGGCGCTTGAAGGCCAGCTCGATTTGCCAGCGCAGGCGATAGGCTGCGAGCACCTCCTCGGCGGGGTATCCCTCCATCGGCAGCGAGGTGGCCAGGATGATGAACTCGGCGGCGATCAGGCTGCGCGGATCGAGCCTCTTCTGCTTGCGGCTGGCCGTACGGCGCAGCGTCTTGCAGGCGGCTTCGGCCGCTGCTGGTGACTTGCGCAGGATGATCAGACGTAGCGGCAGGGTCGATTGGAAGCGGGCGACAACGGCCTGCACGCTCACTTCGTGAGGCAGCGCGTCGCGCGGCAGCGTGGCAAGATGCTTGATCAGGTCGAATGGTTTGCCATCGGGTTTGCACAGGCGCAACGCGTTCCAGCGCAGCCGGACGATGAAGTCGGCCTGTCCGTTGCTCTGATCACGAAAGCGTTGCAGGCCTTTCGCTCCGCCGTAGTTGCGGCCACCCATCCGAATCTCGCCAGGCACCGGGGCGCCACGCTCCAACGCCTCCGCACCGTGCTTGTCGGTCAGCTCCAGATGGCTGAAGCCGCCGCGGCCCAGGTCGAACACCCCATGCACCCGCCAGTCCGTCCCGCTGCTGGCGCGCCGGCTGATCGAGCTGCCGTCCGCGGCGCGCAGGAAGCGGCCCGGCCACCGCACACTGGCCCCGGCCGATACCGCCGCCAGTTGATTCGCCACCACTTCCTCGAGGAACTCAGCCGCCTTGTCCAAACGGAACTTGATCGCCGGGTCACTCATCTCGGCGAGCCCGATCATCGACGCCCAGGCCGCCGTCTCGCTGAGCGACAACCCGCCGGGGCCGCGCGCCAGCGCCAGCCGCAGCAGGCTGGTGCCTGCCGCGATCTTGCGCGGTCGCTCGATCGCCTTGGTCCGCAGCGCAAGCGCGTCGAGGTCGAGATCAGTTGGGAGGCGGCCCAATATCGCGTCGAACTGGTCCGCCGGGAGGGATGCTGTCTGGTGCATCTGCCCCATGAATCGTACCGATTCGCGTCGGACCTAGCACTATTTTAACGCCTATGGGGCAAAGCCCCCTGGACCCCCACCAGAGGCGGAGCCTCTGGACTCCTTCCGTTATGGTTGGTGCGCGGGAGGGGGGACTGGGCCGGCCTGGGTCGCGCCGTCACACCGGCGATCGGCCGGTGTGACGGCGCGACCCAGGCCGGCCCAGTCCCCCCTCCCGCGCACCAACCAAAGTGGGGGGTTCCAAGGGCTCTGCCCTTGGCGGGGTCCAGGGGCAGAGCCCCTGGCCTTCCTTCGTTCACCCAGCCGCCATCGGCGCGCCGACCGGGCGGCGGGTCATCGTCAGCATGATCACGGCGCCGGTCAGCAGCAGGCCTCCCGCCAGCAGGAACGCACTGGTGAAGCTTCCCGTCGCCGCAACGATGTAGCCGGTGCAGATCGGCGCGGCGAGGCCGAAGATGTTGCCGCCGAGCTGAATCCAGCCGACCGCAGTGCCGATGCTGCGCCCCGCATGCAGCAGATCATTCGTCAATGAGTAGGTGTTGACGAACACGCTCTGCACGCAGGCCAGCGACACCATGATCAGGCCGAGCAGCACCGGCTGCGACTCGGTGAACGGCGCGAACACCATCACCGCGGCGCCCGCCGCCAGGATCACCACCGCGTAGCGCCGCTTGCCCGCGCGCACCGCCTCGGGCGTCAATAGCGCGTCGCACAGGCGGCCGAACAGGATGGTCAGCAGCCCAGCGCCCAGGTAGCAGATCCCGGTATCCAGGCCGGAGTGCAGGATGTTCAGCCCGCGGCTCTGCACCAGGTACGACGGCAGCCAGGTCAGGAACAGGTATTGCGTGTAGTTGACGCAGCCCTGGGTCAGGAACAGGCCCCACATCGTCTGGTAGCTGAGCAGTTCCTTCAGCGTCATGCCGTGCGTGTCGGTGGTGCCGCCCGGGCTGCGCTGCGCCAGGATCATCCGGCGCTCGGCCTCGGGCAGCCAGCGTGCCTGCTCGGGGTCGCGGAACAACAGCAGCCATACGATCACCCAGATGCCGCCCATTGCGCCCGACAGCACGAACGCCATCCGCCAGCCGACCAGGCCGAGCAGCCAGGCGATGATCACCGAGCACACCGCGGTGCCGAACGCCGGCCCCGACGCGAAGATCGACATCGCGTAGGCGCGCTCCTTCACCGGCGCCCATTCGCGCACCGCCCGCGCGCCCAGCGGGAAGGTCGGCGATTCGCCCAGGCCCAGCGCCAGCCGTGTCGCGAACAGGAAGGCGTAGCTGAAGGCGAACCCGGTGAGTGCCGTCGCGGCCGACCAGAATGTCAGGCAGATTGCCGCGGTCTTGCGCGTGCCCCAGCGGTCCAGGATCATGCCCGCCGGCAACTGCATCGGTGCATAGGACCAGATGAACGCCGACAGCAGGTAGCCAACGGCGACCGGCGACAGGCTGAACACGTCGCGCACCACCGGCATCGCGATCGACAGCACGGTGCGATCGAAGTAGTTGATCAGTGTCATGGTGAACAGCAGGATGTAGATGAGGTAGCGCTTGCGCGTCACCGGGCCGCTGACGACGGCTTCCGCACTGGATGACATGACCGTTTCCCCACATTGGTTGTCGCTGCCGAGATCGTGATGCTGCCGACATGACCTGCTGGATACTAAGCCTGTGACCGAGGGGCGGGCGCGTCAACCGACGCCGCCACCCACGCCGCCACCCACGCCGCCACATCGTGTGGTTAGCTCGCGGTTTGTCCGGTGTTTGTCGCTCGTGAAGTGCCCGGTCATCCGGGCTCCAGGATTGGGGGGTTGGATGGTCGGTCCATCGTGGCGATGCCGGTCGCGCCATCGACGAAATGTGCGCTCGCTGACCCCAAGCACCCCGGTCGCCTCCATCTGGCTCTCGGTGCGAGCCGGACCAGTCCCCGCTCACCCACCTCTCGGAACACCTTCTCGGCCTCGACGTCCAACTTCTGATCCTTCTCGGCGCGTTCCGCGGCGGATCTTGCGGGGGGAAGCGAGAGCGCCGGTGATGGAGCGGGGTGGGATCGGTCGCGCACGCATGACGCCAGTGCCCCGTGTGCAGCCGGGCACATCACTGAGACCTCCAACCCTGCCCCCCCGCAAGGGAGGAGCGAATGTTGCCCGCCGCGTTGGTTACACGACGCCGGCGGTGCGCAGCGCGGCGATGCGGTCAGCGCTGTAGCCGATCTCCCGCAACACCGCGTCGGTGTCCGCGCCGAGCGCGGGCGCCTGGTTGCGTGGCATGGCGGTCCCGGGCAGGCGAAAGGCGGGCGCCACCATGCGCAAGTCCGGCCGCTCGGGATGGGCATAGGACCACACCCGGTCCTCCCCGGTGACGAACGCCGAGGTCAGGGCATGGGCGATGTCGTGCACCGGCGCCGCCGGCACCTCGCCGGCGAAATGCGCCAGCCAGTCGGCGGTCGCGCGGGTCGACAACGCCGCGTCGAGCAGGCCGGTCAGCGCCGCCCGGTTGGCCAGCCGCGCCTTGAACGTCGCGAAGCGCGGGTCGTCCGCCCACTCCGGCCGATCGATCTTTCCGCACAGCACCGGCCAGAATTTCTGCTTGTTGCACATGATGAAGATCCAGCCGTCCGCGGTGCGGTAGAGCTGGCTGGGGGTCAGCGACGGATGCGCCGAGCGCGGCTCGCGCCCCTGCGCATGGCCCTCGTTGAGGAACCATGTCGCCAGGTAATTCAGGTTCGACAGCGCGGTGTCGAACAGGCTGACCTCGACGTCGCGGCCCTGCCCGGTCGCGCGCGCGGCGAGGATGCCGCCCAGCAACGCCAGCGCGGCGTAGACGCCGGCCATCATGTCGACAATGGACAGACCGAAGCGCACCGGCGCCCCGTCTGGTTCGCCGGTCAGCGACAGGTAGCCGGCCTCCGCCTGCATCAGATAGTCGTAGCCCGGCCAGTTCGCCCGGCTGCCATCCCGCCCATAGGCCGAGAGATGCGCGCAGACGATGCGCGGATTGGCGCCCTTCAAATCGTCATAGGTCACGCCCAGCCGCGCCGGCTGATCGCCGCGCAGATTGTCCAGCACGCCGTCGGCGGTGCGCACCAGGTCGCGCAGCACCGCCTTGCCCTCGTCGGTGCGCAGGCTGAGCGTGATCGAGCGCTTGTTGCGATTGAATGCCTGGAAGAAATGGCTGTCGTGCGCGCCGAGGAAATGCGGCCCGACCTGGCGCGAGACATCGCCGCCCTCGGCGGGATTTTCGAGTTTGATCACGTCCGCGCCCATGTCGGCGAGCTGCATCGAACCGAACGGTCCGGCACCGTATTGCTCCACCGCGAGGATGCGCATGCCGGCGAGTGGCAGCATCATGTGCCACCGATTTTTGTGCTGGTTCGTGCACGCATCGGGATAAAGCGGAGGCGGGAGGTAGCATTCTTCTCCCCCTCCCCTTGAGGGAGGGGGAGAAGAATGCTACCTCGCGCGGCATTGTCCGAAAAATTTCTGCTCATGCCGGATTCCGCTGCACGAGCTGACGCGCGATGATGATGCGCTGCAGCTCGTTGGTGCCCTCGCCGATCACCAGCAGCGGCGCATCGCGGTACAGCCGTTCGACGGGGGCGTCGGTCGAATACCCATAGCCGCCATGCACGCGCATCGCCTCGATGGCGTTTTCCAGTGCCGCCTCGGTGGCGAACAGCTTGGCCATGCCGGCTTCCATGTCGCAGCGGACGCCCCGGTCGTACATCTCCGCCGCGCGCTGCGTCAGCAGCCGTGCCGCCTCGGTGCGGGTGGCCATGTCGGCCAGCTTCAACTGGATCGCCTGGTGCTGCGCGATCGGCTTGCCGAAGGTTTTCCGCAGTTGCGCGTAGCGCAGGGACTCGTCCAGCGCCGCCTGCGCGATGCCGACCCCACGCGAGGCAACGTTGATGCGGCCCAGTTCCAGTCCGGACAGCGCGTGCTTAAGCCCGAAGCCCTCAACCCCGCCGATCAGCCGGTTCGCCGGCACGCGAAAATTGTCGAACACCAGCTCGGCACTGTCGATTCCCTTGTAGCCCAGCTTCTCCAGCTTGCGGCCGACGGTGAAGCCGGGGCCCTTTTCTGCGAGGAACAGGCTCATGCCGCGATGGCGTGGCTCGGCGGCGAGGTCGGTCTTCACCAGCAGCGCGAAACATGCGCCATGGATGCCGTTGCTGATCCAGGTCTTGGTGCCGTTGATGACGTAATGATCGCCGTCGCGCCGCGCGGTGGTGCGGATCGCCTGCAGATCGGTGCCGCAGTCTGGCTCGGTCAAAGCCAGGCCGCCACGCAGCTCCCCGGCGGCGAAGCGCGGCAGGAAGTCCCGCTTCTGCGCCTCGGTTCCTTGCCGCTCCACCACCGCCGCCATGATCAGGTGCGAGTTGAAGATGCCGGTCAGCGACATCCAGACGCGGGCGATGCGCTCGACGATCGCGGCATAGGTGGCGCAGGGCAGGCCCAGGCCGCCGTACTGCGGGCCGATGGTGGCGCCGAACAGGCCGAGCTCGCGCATGCGGGCGACGATTTCCGCTGGCCAGGTATCGGATTTTTCCAGCGCGTGCACGTGCGGGGCGACGTCACGGGCCAGAAACGCCTCGATCGTGTCGAGGATCAGCGCATCCGACACGTCACACCGGCTTCCGGTTTCGATCCATGGTCATATCGATGAGTGTCGCGCGGCGAGGCATTGCCCGACATGTATGGCCCCGGCATCTTGATCCTCCCGTGCACGCCGGCGTCGCCCTACTTCCCACGACGGCCGCCAGCCGGCAGACTGTAGGCAAGCAATCAGGCTTTAACCAGACGCGAGGAAAACGTTCACCCATGCCGCATATCACACGCCGCGCCGCATTGGCTGGCTTGGCCATCGCACCGCTCGCCAGGCCGGGGATCATCCGGGCGCAGAGCACCTCGAAGCCGGTGAGGATCGGCCTGCTGAGCGACATGAGCGGGCCGTATCGCGATGTCGGCGGGCCGGGCAACCATGTCGCGGTCGAGCTGGCGATCGAGGATGTCGGCGGGTCCGTCCTGGGCCGACCGATTGAGATCCTGCAAGCCGACGACCAGAACAAGCCGGATGTCGCCGCCGAGCTGGCGCGCGAATGGATCGACAACCAGGGCGTCGACGCCTTGACCGATGGCGCGGCCAGTTCCTCGGGCCTCGCGGTGCAGCAGATCGCCATGGAAAAGAAACGGCCCTATCTGATCACCGGGCCGGCGACCTCGGACATGACGGGCCCCAAGTGCACGCCGTACGGTATCCATTTCTCGTACGATACGTATGCCTTGGCCAATGGCACCGGCAACGCACTGACCAAGGCGGGCGGCGATTCGTGGTTCTTCATCACCGCCGACTACGCGTTCGGCTACGCGCTGGAACGCGACACGATCAACGCGGTGAAGAAGGCCGGCGGCAATGTGGTCGGCACCACGCGCGCGCCGCTGGCGACCGCGGATTTCTCCAGCTACCTGGTGCAGGCGCAGGCCTCCGGCGCCAAGGTGCTGGGATTGGCGAACGCCGGCACCGACCTGCAGAACTGCATCAAGCAGGCGGCCGAATTCGGCATCAGCGGCAAGGGCATGAAGGTCGCGACACTGCTGATGCAGATCAGCGATGTGAATTCGCTGGGGCAGAAAACCTGCGAGGGGCTGATCTACACCGACTCGTTCTACTGGGACATGACCGACAAGACGCGCGCCTGGTCGAAGCGCTGGGGTGCCAAGATGGGCGGCATGGTGCCGGGTCTGCTGCACGCGGGGCAGTACTGCGCGGCGTTCCATTGGTTGAAGGCGGTCAAGGACGCGGGCACGACGGACGCCGACGCGGTGGTGGCGAAGATGAAGGCCACGAAGGTCGACGACTTCTACAACACCGACGTAACGATCCGCCAGGACGGCCGCGTGATGCACCAGATGTACCTGTGGCAGGTGAAGCCGGCGTCGGAAGCAAAATACAAATACGACTTCTGCACCAATCTCGCGGTGATCAAGCCGGCAGACGCATGGCGACCCATGAGTGAAGGCGGCTGCCCGTTTGTGAAGGCGTAACGTCAGCACTCGTAGGGCGCGCGGCTCAGATCAGCAGTTCGATCAGGAACGGTCCCTTGCGAGCGATCGATTGTGCCAGAAGGTCGGCCAGGGTCTCGCAGGTCTCGGCACGCGCCGCCTCGACGCCCAAGCCCGTGGCAAGGCGCGTCCAGTCGATGTCGGGGTTGCCGAGGTCCAGCATGTCGAGCGCGGTGCGGCCCGGGTTGGCACCGACCGCGGCCAGTTCGCCCAGCAGAATCTGGTATTTGCGGTTCGACAGCAGAATGGTCGTGACGTCGAGGTTCTCGCGGGCCTGGGTCCACAGTGCCTGCAATGTATACATCGCCGAGCCGTCGGCCTGCAGCCCGATGACGCGCCGGCCGGGCGCGCCGATCGCGGCACCGGTGGCCAGCGGTGGGCCGCTGCCGATCGCCCCGCCGGTGCCGGCCAGCCAGTCGTGCGGCGCGGCGGCGTAGGTGAGCGGGAAGAAGCCGCGGCCGAAGCTGACCGCCTCGTCGACGATCACCGCCCCTTCCGGCAGCAACGCGGCGACCGTGGCCGCCACCGCCTCGGCCTTCGGGGCGCCGCGCGCCGGGGTGGGACACGGGCCGGGGTCAGGCAATGGGGCACGTGGCGCGCCGAGCTCGTCGACCAGCCGCGCCAGTGCCTCGGCGGCGTCCTGGTCGGGGCGCGCCAGGATATGCACGTCGGCATCCGCCGGGACCGAGGTGCCGGGCTTGTTGGGATAGGCGAAGAATGTCACCGGCTTGCGCGCGCCGACCAGGATCATCTGCCGCGTGCCTGCCAGCAGCTTGATCGCCGTATCCACGACATAGGGGACACGATCGACCGGCACCCTGCCCTGCCCGCGCGCCAGCCGTCCGTTCGATCCCTGCGCCATCAACCGCGCGCCGGTCGCGGCGGCGACGCGGTGGGCGAGCTCAAGTGCCTCGGGGCTGGACACCGCGTTGCCGCCCAACATCAGCACGGTTGGCTCGCCGCGCCGCAGAATGCGCGCGGCGTTGGTGATCTGTGCCGGGTCGGACCACGGCGCCGCAGGGACCGGCAGAGCATCGGCGACGATGCCACCCTCGTCCCACGACGTGTCGGATGGCAGGATCAGCGTGGCGATCTGCCCGGGATAGGTGCGCGCCGCCTGCACCGCCACTGCGGCATCGACGCCGACCGTCGCCGAGGTTGTCGCGGTGCGCACCCAGGCCGAGGCGCCGCGCGCCCAGCCCTCGGTATCCGCGGTCAGCGGCGCATCGAGCGGACGGTGGTAGGTCGCCTGGTCGCCGACGATGTTGACGATCGGTGTCAGGGCGCGGCGCGCGTTGTGCAGATTGGCCAGGCCATTGGCGAGGCCCGGGCCGCAATGCAGCAAGGTGGCCGCCGGGCGACCGGTCATGCGCGCGTAGCCGTCGGCCGCGCCGGTGACCACGCCCTCGAACAGGCCCAACACGCAGCGCATGCCATGGATGCGATCGAGCGCTGCAACGAAATGCATCTCCGAGGTGCCGGGGTTGCAGAAGCAGGTATCGACCCCGCTTTTCAGCAGCGTGTGCACCAGGCTTTCGGCGCCGTTCATCCTCGGTGGTTCCCTCTCTGGCATGGGAGCGATCACACTGCCTGCGCTCCAGGGCCGTGGCAACCGGCGTGAATGCCACCAGGCAGCAACCGCCAGTCAGGGCCCGGGGCAGATCAGGGAGAAGGACCCGCAGCGGCCTTGGCGCAGTCGCCCGGCCATGGGCTGGCGCCTGAGACGGAAGCGCGGCGACAGGCGTGACCTCGGTCTATTCAGCGCACATACGGCCATCCCGATGCAGGCGCATCGGGGGCGTGTGACCGATCGCATGCGGCGGCCGGTCACACCCGGACCCGGGTCGCATCCGGATGCGGACGCACCCCCAACATCGTCCGTCAGAGCGCGCTGAACTGTGCTGTGCTCATGGCACCGAACTGTATGGAGGTCATCGCCTCTATCTGGCCCGGTGTGAAAGCAGCACAGTCAGGTATCGTGAGTGCGTGGATCTGGCCCGTGGTGAGTGCGGGGATGTCTGTCGTCGTCAAGGCGACAATCTCCGAGGTAAGCAACGCGAAGATGTCTGCAGTTGGCAGCGCAGCCACCTGCGCCTTCGTCAGAGCCGCGATGTCCCCGGTGGACAGCGCCGCTGCCTCCGTGTTTGTCACGGCGGAGATTCCCGCCGTGGAAAGCGCCGCGAACTGCGTTGTCGTCAGTGCCAGCAGAGCCGCGGAACTCAGAGCTGTGATCTGCGCCGAGCCAAACGCCGACACTGCCGCGGTGCTCAGCGCCATGGCCGCCGCCGAACCCATGACGGTGACTTGCGATGGTGTCAGCGCCCCTGCTTGGACGGAACTCAGTGCGGCGGTGTCGCCGGTGCTCAGCGCCTGGATCTGTGTCGTGCTGAGCCCGGTCATCTGCGCGGTGGTCAGCGCCTTCACCTGCGCGGTGCCCAGCGCGTTGATCTGCGTCGTGCTCAGCCCGAACAGTTGCGTCGTGCTCAGCGCGGCGATCTGCGCCGGCGTCAGCGCGTCGACCCCGGCGGTGCCCAGCCCGACCAGCTCGGCCGTGCTCAGCCCGGCCAGCGCCGCTGGCGTCAGCGCCGGCAGCTGCGTGCTGCCCAGCGCCA
>PLXO01000153.1 GCA_003151425.1 Acetobacteraceae bacterium | reverse complement strand
GCAATCCATCAGCTGCGAAAATAGCGTCTTTCCGGCGTTCATGGGCGGACCCTCCCCGGAACAGGGTCGGGGAAACCGCCACCAACTTCAAACCGACACCACCAAAAATAGCCGAAAAACCATTATGGATCAGTCGCTTCCAGGCATTTCGTTCGTTGCGAACCGGACAGTAGTGTATTATCATATGAAGCACCCGACACCGGCGTCAATCGGCAATCCGGGCCGTGGGTGCGCGCGTTGACAGGATGCGCACGCGCGCCACAATCACCTTGCATCGACATCGCAATGGCACCGGAATGCGCAACCGATGAGCAACCTTGAAGAAGCTGTCGCGTCGTTCGTCGACGCGCGGATGGGACGTCCGCTGTGGCCCGGTGTACCGGCGCATCTTCGCCCTGCGACTCTCGCGGACGGCTACCGGCTGCAGCACGCGATCCATGCGCGCCTTGCCACGCAGGGCGTTGCGCGCCTCGGCTACAAGATCGGCTCCAGTTCTGCGGCAAGTCAGCGTCCGTTCGGTCTGCGCGAGCCGGTCTATGCGGGCATCTTCGACGACACACACGCGGACACGCTCGCCGCCGCTTTCGCGCGCCCGATGGTGCAACCGTCGCTGGAATGCGAGATTGCGTTCCGCTTGCATGCCGACATTGACGGCACCGATCCTCGCCTGTCCGCTACGTCCATCGCGGATGCTGTCGGCGCCTGCCACATCGCCTGTGAAATCATCGACAGGCGCTACGGCGATCCGCTCGGCATCGGCGTGCCGAGCCTGCTCGCCGACGACTTCTTCCATGCCGGCTTCGTCCTCGGTGCGGCCAATCCCGCCTGGCGGACGCTTGATCTTCACGCGCTGGACGGCGCGATCGAGATCGATGGCACGCGCGTGACCGGCAACGCCGCCGATACGTTGGACGCACTGGCAGCGACACGTTGGCTGGCCCATAAATTCGCCGCGGCGGGAACCCGGCTGCGTGCCGGCGAGATCATCCTGACCGGCACGTTGACGCGACCGACCCCCATCACCCTGCCGGCGCGCGCGGTCACTCTGTCGATCACCGGGTTCGAACCGCTCGTTCTGTAAGAGCCCGCAGACGCTCCTTGCTTGCGCTGACCGCTCATGCGCTGTCGGCCAGCGCGACGCTTCCACTGACGCGCTCGCCCATCGCCTGCCGCGTCAAGCCGGTCACCAGCACGGCGGCCAGCACCGACAGGCCGCCGCACAGGACAAGTGCCACCTTGAAGTTTCCGGTGATGGAGACGAGGTAACCCGTTACGATGGGCCCGAGAATGCCGAAAGTGATACCGCCCAACGTGAAGAATGCGTAGGCGCGCCCGACATCGCCGGTTGAACGCAGGCGATCGTTGGTCAGGGCGAAATTCATCGACTGGGCGAATGTGTTGCAGGTTAGTGAAACGGTCAAAACGATGGTCGCCATCGTGATGGAGCCGACATAGGGCGTCAGCACGATGGAACCGGAAAGCACCGCGCCAAGTGCAACCGCGTAGCGCCGCTTGCCCTCGTGCAACGCCAGTGGCGACAGCGTTCGGTCGCAGATATGGCTCAGGACCAGGCTGAACACGGTGCTCAGCGCAAACGGCACCGCCGTGTAGGCGCTTGCTTGCAGCACCGTCAGGCCGTAGGCCGCCTGCAGGAAGCTTGGCAGCCAGGCGAGGAAAAAATACGCCGTGTAATTGATGCAGCCCTGGGTGAGCGCGAGTCCCCACATGGTTGGTGTGGTCAGCAGCAGGCCACGATAGCCGACTGACGCACCTTGTTCGGTGGAGGAGACATCGCGCTCGCGCAGGATCATTGCGCGTTCAGTGTCGCAGAGCCAGCGCGCACGATCAGGCGGGCGATACACCGGCAGCCACACCGCGACCCAGATCAACCCAATCTATCCGGTGACGACGAAGGAGGATCGCCAGCCGAACTCGGTGATCAGCGATCCCACCATCGGCGCGCCGAGCGCGGGACCCGCCGTCGTGCCGCTGCACCAGATCGCGGTGGCAAGGCCACGCTCGCGTCGTGGCGTCCATTCGCGCAGCGCCCGATGGGCACAAGGATTGGCGGCGCTCTCGAACACGCCGAGACTGAGTCGCGTGGCCAGCAGGAAGGCCAGCGACGTGGCGGCGCCCCCGAGCATTTGCGAGAGCGACCAGAACCCGGCGGCGATCGCGCTCATGCGCTGCGCACCGATCCGGTCGGTCAGCGCGCCAACCGGCAGCAGCAGTACGGCGTAGAGCCAGAGATAGGAGGAGAACAGATAGCCCAGTGCCACGGGGCCGATATGCATTTCGGCTGCAACCGAACTGCCCGCCACCGCCATGGTGACGCGGTCCAGCGAATAGATGCTCAGGAACAGAAACAGCAGCACGTAGATGGCATAGCGCCGGTTGTTACGCATTGCTGTCTCCCCCGTTTGTCGGTGCGCCGGTTGACACCTTGGGCAGCACAATTAGTCTTATGATATGAACATGGCCGCGGTGCCGCGTCCAGATCGATCAGCGCGTGACAGGCCGGCGCCGGGGCAGGAAAAGCGAGCAACAGCATGAAACCGGTTTCGGTCGAGGATCGCTTGGCCATCAGCGATCTTTTTGTCCGCTACACCTGCGCACTCGACGCGGGCGAGGTCGACACATTGGTCGATTGCTTCACCGAGGACGGCGCGCTGGTCAGCCCGGCGGTGGGGGCGCATGCAGGGCACGCCGCGATCCGTGCGTTCGCCGAACGTTTCGCGACATTTCGCCAGAATGGCTCGCAATTGCGCCATGTCATCTCCAACCTGATCGTGCAGGTGGACGGCGATCGCGGCCATGCCACCTGCTATCTGACCGTGTTCCTCACCCGCGACGGCCAGAGCCGGCTGCTCGCACCCGGACAGTACGACTGCGAGCTGCGCAAGGTGGATGGCGTATGGCGATTCCAGAACCGCGTGGTGCGGCACGATCACGACTACACGTTGGATGGGCTATAGTGCTGCGAGCGCCGCGATGCTGGCTGGGCGCCGGCCGAAGGTGGTTTTCACCGATGGCAGCACCCATCCGACGGTCGCCGAACGGCTGCGCGAAACCTGTGCGCTGCACATCCTGCGGGCTTATCCGTCCGAAGACGTACTGACCGATACCTGCCGCGATGCCGAGGCGATTCTGGCGCGTCTGGGTGTGGTGACCGCGCGCGTGATGGCCGCCGCGCCGCGCCTGCGGATCATCGCTCGGCACGGTGCGGGCAGTGATGGCGTCGATCTGGCGGCTGCCACCGCGCGCGGAATTGTCGTGACCACCACTGGACCAACGAACGCCGGCGCGGTCGCCGAGTATACCTTTGCGTTGCTGCTGGCCCTGCTGCGCCGCGTGCCGGATGCGGACGCCGGAATGCGTGCGGGCGCATGGTGCCGCACCCCGCTGGTGGGTGAGGCGCTGGAAGGCAAGACGCTCGGCATCGTCGGCTTCGGCGCCGCCGGCAGCCGCGTGGCGCGCGCGGCGGTGGGCTTCGGCATGCACGTGATCGCCGCGGCCGGGCGTGGCTCCGATGCGACGCCAAAGCCGGTACCGGTCCTGCCGCTGCTGGAAATGCTGGCCGTTGCGGATATCGTCTCACTCCATGTGCGACTGACCCCCGATACGCACGGCATGATCGATGCGCGCGCGATCGCAACGATGCGGCCCGGTGCGGTGCTGGTAAACACCGCGCGCGGCGAACTGGTGGATGAAGCCGCGCTGATCGCCGCCCTGCAAACCGGGCATCTGGCCGGCGCCGCGCTGGACACCTATGCAGTTGAGCCGCTTGCCGTCCGCTCGCCCCTGCGGCGGATGGCGAATGTCGTGCTGTCGCCGCATGTGGCGGGCCAGACGAAGGATGCAGTGCTGAACGTCGGACTTGCCGCTGCGCGGGCAATCCTTGATGAGCTCGCCGGACGGCGTCCGCAGTTCGTTGTCAATCCAGAAGCGTATGCCGCAAGGCCATGACATGCATTCAATCGACAGCAGGAAGAATGAAATGAACGACATCCGTTCAGGCACACTGGAGACGATACATAAGAGTGAGGACGCGCTCTATGCGGCCATGATCGCGCTGGATTACGCGGCTCTGGGTGACCTGCTGTCGGACGATCTTTCCTATGTGCACTCCACTGGGGTGGTGGAAAGCAAGTCCGCCTATCTCGCCGCGCTCAGGCGCGGGCTTTACGAATATGCCGCGATCACACGGCGTGATGGCGATACGCTGGGATTCGCCACCTGCGCCGTCACGCGCGGCGTGATCGACATGCTGGTGGGGGCGACAGGATCGGTCAAAGCTACGATCCGACTGCAACACGTCCTGGTGTGGGTGAAACAAGGAGCAACGTGGCGCCTAACCCTGCGACAGGCGACCCGTGTGCCGACCTGAGCGCGTCCGGATGACCAGGCCGCTGCTCGCTGCCGCCGCGGCCGCCTGCGAACGCCAGGGTGCTACTTCGCGGCGCGGCGGCGGCGTCGCTCCGTGTCGTCCAGGTGGCGCTGCATCGCCAGCCGCGCTGCCTCCGGATCGCGGGCGGCGATGGCGTCGCGGATCGCACGATGCAGCGGCAGGGAAACCTTCTGGTTCTCCTCCGGATCGCGGTTGGTTACCCGCATCGAGGTCATGAGCTCGGTGCGGATCGCGTGAGCAATCGGCAGCAGGAAGTCGTTTTGCGCTGCCTCCAGGCAGGCGACGTGAAACGCCAGATCGGCATCCATGAAGGCCTGGACGACGCCTCCCGCCTGCTCCATCGCCTTGTATGCGGCCGAGATGCGCGCTAGCTCCTTCGCGGTGCGGCGCTGCGCTGCAAGGGCGGCGGCGGCCGGTTCAATGATCCGGCGCACCTCCATCAGGTGATCCAGGCTCCGCCCAAGGTCCTTCGACTGCCTGACAGTGCCGTCGCTGCCGCGCCAGCCGAGTACGACCGGATCGAGCTGGCTCCACTCCGATCTGGGCCGCACGACGGTGCCTCGTTTCGGGCGTGCGTCGAGCAGCCCCTTGCCGGACAGCACGTTCAGCGCCTCGCGGAGAACGGTACGGCTGACGCGATACCGCCCCAGCAGAACCTCCTCGCTCGGAAGCAGATCGCCCGGCTGCAACCGGCCCCTGATGATGTCGCCACCGAGCATATCCACGAGCTGCTCACGGAGATTGCGCTTCAGGGGACGGGAGAGGCTAAGGCCGGCGCTATCCATATTTATGACACCAAATAATTGCCGCCTGATTTGGCGGGACGTTTCGCTGTCGAGCAGTTGCCGCGACGTCATTTGCACATGCCGGCACGGCATCTCCCGCGTCCGGGGGCACCCGTCCGCGAGCACATCACATCAGCGGCGGCGACATAGTCCGCAAGCAATGGCGCCCTTATGCTACCTGTCTGCCGTCGACAGATGAAACAAGTCAACAAATACCTCCGGCCTCTCCGCGAGCGGCGCACACCGATGGATGTGATGCCGCTACGATCGCAGCGGCGCACTGACCTCCTGGCCGAAATACGCATGCTCCAGCCGGTTCGGCAGGTCGGGCTCGTCGGTCCTTGCTTCCAGAACGATGGTGGCACGCGCGAGCGCACAGACGCGGTCGGCAAGCGCCAGAGCCTTCTCGATCAACTGTTCAACCAGCAGCACGGCAGTCCCGGCCTCGCGCAGCCGTCCGGCGGCGGCCAGCACGCGATCCACCACCAGCGGCGACAGGCCGGCGGAGGGCTCGTCCAGCATCAGCAGGCGCGGGCGCCGCCGTGCAGCATGCCGAGCTCTCCGCCAGTTGTGGGCCATCAATCCATGGGTTGAGCAATTCGACATCAGCGGAGACAATGCGCGGCGCTCAAGCAGTGGTTCGGTCTCGACGCGCCTACGGTTCCTACGAATACCGAGGGCCGTTCGCATTGCAGCATGGGCACGGACGATGACGGATACCAAATGACAAGGGGGAAAACGTGACATGGCTCTGATCACTACCAGGTCGATCCGCGCGGCGCTCGCGGCCGCAGCCTCGCTGCTCGGTGCTGCCGCCCTCACGGCGCCGGCCCAAGCCGGCGACATCCTGCAGCAGGTGGTTTCCAGCGGCACGTTGCGGGTCGCCGTGATGGGCAGCCTGCCACCATACACCAATCTCGCCCCGAGCGGCGACCTGGAGGGCTACGACATCGACGTCGCTAAGCGGCTGGCCGCGGCGCTAGGCGTGAAGCCCCAGTTCGTCATCGTCGACAGCGCCGGCCGGGTCGCGGCGCTGCAGACGCACAAGGCCGACATCACTGCCTCCGGCTTCGCCCGCAACGTAACGCGCTCACTCACCATCGCCTTCTCCGATCCCTACCTCATCGTCCCCGGCCGGGTGGTGGTGAAGGTCGATAGCCCGCTCAAGACCATAGAAGAAGTGAACGATCCGAAATACCGGCTGTCGCTCAACCGCGGCGGCAACTCCGAGCCGATCATCGCGGCGAAGTTCCCGAAGACCGTGCGCAATCTATACAACACCAATGCGGACTGCCTGAACGCACTGCTGTCAGGCCAGGTGGACGCGATGGCCGAGGACGCCTTCTACGACGCCCAGGAGATCGCGAAGCACCCGGGGCAGTTGCGCATGCTGGACGGCGAGTATTCACGCCAGGAGAACTCGATCGGCATGCCGGCGGGCGATGCCGACTGGGTGCGCGTGGTCGATCTCTTTGTCGAACAGTTCAACGCCAGCGGCGACAACAAAGTATTGTTCAAGAAGTGGTTCGGCTTCGATCCGCCGCAGATCCAGGCCAATTTCTGACCAACGGCGGGCAGGCGGCTGAAGGTGGCTTGCCGCGGCAGGATACCAGACCGGAATCGATCGGAACCATGAACTACATCTTCAACCTGCGGGCGATCACGCCGTATCTCGGCGATCTCGCCTCGGCCGCGGTGGCCACTGTCACGGTGTCGCTGGCAACCATGGTGCTGAGCCTGGCGCTCGGCATGGTGTTCGCGGTGGGACGCCAGAGCCGGCACCGGGAGGTTCGCTTTGTCGCGACCGCCTACGTCGAGTTCTTCCGCAACACGCCGCTGTTGGTGGTTCTGTATTTCGTCTATTTCATGATCCCGACGATCGGGCTGCGGTTGTCGTCGTTCCAGTCGGCGCTGGTAGGCATGTCGCTGCATGCCGGCGCCTACATGACGGAAATCCTGCGCGCCGGGCTGATCGCAGTGCCCTATGGGCAGTATGAGGCCGGCCACGCGCAAGGCATGTCCCGCTTGCAGATCCTGCGCTACGTCGTGATGCCGCAAGTGTTCCGCACAATTTACGCACCGTTGGGCAACCAGCTCATCTCCATCATCCTGGCGTCCTCACTCACCTCGGCGATCGCGGTCAACGAAATCGCCTCGTGGATGCAGACGGCGGGCGCCGCTTCGTTCCGTTATTTCGAGACCTTCCTGGTCGCGGCGGTGGTCTATCTCGTGCTGAGCCAGGCAGTGAACCTCATGCGCATCCAAATCGGCCGCAAGCTCTTCCCGGCGGGGCAGTGATGTCCCGAATCGGAGGTCGCATGTTTGAAGTTTGCCGGTCCGGTAGATCGGGCCTTTGTTTTCCTGGCCTGCTGGTCTGCGAAGCGCAAGGATACATTTCTGCGACGGGACACTAGCGAATGGCCGACACGTCGCTGCTCGTCTATGCGCCGATCCTGCTGAAGGCGGTCGGCCTCACGATCTGGTTGAGCTGGCTTGCCCTGCTGATCGGTGGCCTTGGTGGGCTGGTGCTGGCGCTGATGCGCATCAGCCGGTTCCGCCCGTTGCGGCTATTCGCCTTGCTGTACACTGAGCTCTTCCGATCGATCCCGATCCTGATCGTGCTGTTCTTCTGTTATTACGGCGTGCCGTTGGTGTTCGGCACCGACCTCTCCGCCTTCGCCGCCGCCACCCTGGCGCTGGGGCTGCATGCCAGCTCCATGATGTCCGAGGTGATCCGCGCCGGCATCGGCAGCGTCGGCACTGGGCAATGGGAAGCCGCACAGGCGGCCGGCATGACCTATCGCCAAATGATGCGCCACATCATCGGCCCGCAGGCGATGCAGGTGATCCTGCCGCCCTCTGTGGGCATCTACATCATGGTGCTGAAGGAATCCTCGGTCGCCTCGATCATCGGTTATGTCGAGCTGACCGCAACCGGATTGCTGATCCGCGAATCCGTCGGCGGCGGCTTCACCATCCTGGGCGTGGTGGCGCTGTTCTATTTCGTGCTGTGCTATACAATCTCGTTGGCCGGCGGCGTTCTCGAAAGCAGAATGAAGGTCGTCGGCCACGGCATGCCGATTGGTGAGCTACGATGATTGCCGAGGCACGATGACACCATCCCCAGTGCTTACCCCAATGCTGGCCCCGGTGCTGGCGATCGACGGCCTGGTCAAGCGCTTCGGCAAACGTACCATCCTCGACGGCATCAGCATGAACGTCGTGCCTGGCGAAATCGTTTGCCTGGTCGGGCCAAGCGGCACCGGCAAGTCCACGCTGCTGCGTTGCGTGAACGGATTGGAGGACATCCAGGACGGTCGCATCATGTTCGACGGTCTGATGGTACGGGCGCCCGCCCGCGACATCATCGAGGTGCGCAAGCGTATCGGTATGATCTTTCAGCAGTTCAACCTCTATCCGCATCTGACGGCCCTGCAGAACGTCTTGCTGGCGCCGGTGGTGGTACATCGCGAGGATCGGCGGGTGGTGGAGGCTCGGGCGCGCGAACTGCTGGACCGGGTGCGCCTGTCGCATCGCATAGATGCCTATCCCGCACAGCTCTCCGGCGGCGAACAGCAACGCGTCGCCATTGCCCGGGCGCTGGCGACCAACCCGCATATGTTGATGTTCGACGAACCAACGTCAGCACTTGATCCCGAAACGGTCGGCGAAGTGTTGGCGGTGATGCGTGATCTGGCGCATGAGGGACGTACCATGCTGGTCGTCACCCACGAGATGCGATTCGCCGCCGAGGTCGGCACGCGCATGGTGTTCATGGATCAGGGCAAGATCGTCGAAGAGGGCAATCCCCGGGCAATGCTGGCGGCCCCCCGCACCGAGCGGGCGCAGCGATTTCTCCAGACGATCCAGCAGTAAACTTCGTTAGGGACACGCATTACTGTGTGCTCCCCGCACAGAACCGTTTGAGCGGTATTCCTGCATACGGCTCCCACCTCGGGTGTTTGACGCGGAAGCGTTTAGTCGAACGCCCGGGCGCTGCGGAACGGGAAATCCACTGCGACCTCGTCACCCACCGCGTATGCGGCGGTCGGGCCGCCATAGACCTGAACCGGCACGCCACCGACATCGATCTGGAAGCGCGTGATATTGCCCATGAACCCGGCCAGCACGACCTTGCCGCGGAGCCGGTTCGTTTCTCGCGCGGGATGGCACTGCGGCGCCGCCAGACTAATTGCTTCCGGCCGCACCGAAACCCTTAGGTCCTGGCTCACTGCCATGGCCTGCGGCATCACGCAAACGATCTCACCGCCGTTCCGCAGCCGCACCTTGGCCAGTCCGCCTGGCATGGCTTCTTCCAGACTGCCGTACAGCCAATTGGTCGAGCCGACGAACTGCGCGACGAAGGCGTTGCACGGGTTGAAGTAGATGTCGCGGGGCGCGCCGATCTGGACGATCCGGCCGTCCTGCATCACGGCAATGCGGTCGGAGAGTTCCAGCGCCTCGGTCTGGTCGTGCGTGACATAGATGGTCGTCACGCCGATCTGCTGTTGTAGCCGGCGCAATTCGTTGCGCATCTCCTCGCGCAGTTTGGCGTCCAGATTGCTCAGCGGTTCGTCGAGCAACAGCAGCCGCGGCTGCCGGACGATTGCGCGGGCGAGCGCGACGCGCTGCTGCTGGCCGCCGGACAGCCGAGTCGCTGACCGCTTGCCGAAGCCCGCGAGACTAACCGTGTCGAGCGCGCGGTCCACCATGCTTGTGATGTCTGCCGAGGCGAACTTGCGGTCCTTCGCCACGCGCAGCGGGAATGCAACGTTCTCGAACACCGTCATGTGCGGCCAGATGGCGTAGGATTGGAACACCATGCCGAACAGGCGCAGGTTCACCTGCACTTCGGTGCGCGAGTCGCCGTCGAACATCACGTCGTTGCCGACACGGATGGTGCCACGGTCGGGTCTTTCAAGGCCCGCGATGCAGCGCAAGGTTGTCGTCTTGCCGCAGCCGCTCGGCCCGAGAAGCGTGAAGAACGCGCCTTTCTCCAGTGCGAAATCGGCCTGCTGGACACCGCCCGGAAGGCCCGCCCCGGTGTTGGGGTAGATCTTCTGAAGATTGCGAACCTCCAGCATGATGTCCGTGGCGCGCATGGCCTAGCTTCCGAAAGCTGCTGACGAATTGCGGCGGCTGACGATGTAGAAGATCGTTGCGAAGATGGTCATCGAGGCGGTCCATAGCAGGCCGAGGGCGGCCACGTCGCTGCCCTGCCCGTTGGCCCACAGGTTGAACATCGCCACCGCGATCGTCTGCGACGAGGCCCCGGCGAGCAGCAGGGGCAGCGACATTTCCTTCGATGCCAGCAGGAAGATGAAGAGCCACGCCGACGACAGCGCGGGCATCAGCAGGGGCAGCACGATCCTGGTGATGTTCTGCCGCGTGTTGGCCCCCGAGACATGCGCCGCCTGTTCCAGTTCCGGATGGATCTGCAGCACCCCGGCGTAGCTGTAGCGCATGCCGAAGGGCATGTAGTGAATGAGGAATGCCAGGCCGATCAGCCACAGCGTGCCATACACGGGAACCGGCGAGCGCAAGGCGATCTCCAGCAGCGCCACACCCAGCACGATGCCCGGAAAGATCAGCGGCACGACGATGAGCTGATCGATGAGCTGCCCGCAGGACCGACGCCGCGCCGCCAGCCAGCCGGCCAGCAGCGTCAGCGCCATCGCCGCCGTCGCGACGCCAGCAGCCACGATCAGCGTGTTGCTCACCAGCGACAGATAGTAGGGCGATGACGTAACTGTAAGGAAATGATTGAACGTTGCGACATGCAGCGCGTCCCAGCGCATCGGCCGGATGAACGGCATGATCGCGATCCAGACGATCGCCAGCATCGGCAGCAGCAGCACGATGACGAAATTGGTGATGATGATCCCGCCGGCCCACCACCGTCCGCGACCCAGCCGCAAGGGACGCGGGCGATAGCCCTTGCCGGTGATGCTGGCGTAGCGCTCCGCCTGCCTGGAGATGCGTCCGTAGAAATACAGCAACACGGAAATCACCAGCAGCATCACCACGGAGAACGCGCTGGCATAGCCGACGCGCGGGGGAAGTTCCTTCACGCTGCGAAAGATCTCGGTCGTCAGTACTTCCACGCGGCCGGGGATGCCGATCAGTGCCGGCACCTCGAACGCCTCCAGGTTGAGGATGAAAACGAACATCGCCAGCGCCAGGATCGCCGGTCGCGCCAGCTTGAGCGAGATGAAGCGGACGGATTCGAAGACGGAGGCACCAGCGATGCGCGCCGCCTCCTCCATTTCCGCATTGGCGGCGCGGAACGTCGCCGACATCAGCAGGAACACGAGTGGCGCCCAGAGGAAGGCCTCGACCAGGATCATACCAGGCAGGCTGTTGATGTTGAACGGCGAGCCCATCGTGCCGGTAAGCTGGCGGTAGATGTCATTCAGCGGCCCGGCGCGCCCGAGCAGGTAGATCCACGCGGTCACGTACAGAATGAACGGCGTTGCGAGCGAAATGATTGCCGTGACATAGGCGAGGCTGCGGAACGGCGCGTCGGTCCGCTCCACCAGCCAGGCGAGCACGCCGCCCAGGATCAAGGACACGACCATCGCAACGAGTGAGAAAACGAGGGAGTTGAGCAGCAGGCCGGTCAGGTCACGGCTGCGGAGAAGCAGCGCGTAATTCTCCAGCGTGATCCCACCGGAGGACGCAGCCATTTCCTCGGGCACCAAGCTTGTCTGCAGCAGCGTCCATACCGGTGGAAGTACCAGCACGGCCACGATGACGGCCACGACGATGCCAAGCGTTGCGGTTCCCGAACGCCGCCAGCGTCGGGGGGCGAAGGCGCGCGGAGTCGGGTTCCCAACGGGGGGCTTCACAACGGGGGGCATCCCGACAGGTTCGATCGCCGCGCGCGGGTCCGCCGTTCCAACCGCCAAGCTAGCGCGTCCCCATCACGATGTGCTGGCCCGGGCCAGCCATGCGACCGGCAAATGCGGCGTCACTGGAACAGGGTCCGATAAATGCCGATCCATTCCTTCCCATGTTCGCGAAACAGATCGGGCGAAATCACGTTGACCGCGAAATGTCCCGCTTCCGGCTTCAGCGTGGCGATCTTGGCCGGGACGCGGGGATCGGCCGGAATGTAGCCGGCATTCCGCGTGACCTCCTGACCTTCCTCCGACAGGCAGTATCCCAGAAAGAGCTTGCCGGCGTTGGGATGCGGCGAGCTCTTCAGCAGCGCGATCATGCCGACAGTGAGCGTCGAACGTTCGAGCGCGAGCCACTCGACCGGCGCCCCCTGCGCCTTGCTGATCGCCGTGTGGTAGTTGAAAACCGAGAGCACCATTGGGTACTGCCCGGCGATGCATTGGTCCAGCACGACGCGGAAATTGCTGGGGACGTTGGCGATCGTCTGGCCGGCAAGCTGCTTCAGGAAGTCCATCCCCTTGTCCTGGCCCATCGTCATCAGGACGTTGCCAATGAAGCCGGGCGGCCCCGCGATCTCCTCGAAGTTGGACCACGCCATGACGCCCTTCCATTTCGGGTTGAGCAGGTCGTCAAACCGCTTCGGCGCATCGGCAGGGCTGACCACGGTGGTATTGATGGCCGGGCCGGTGATCTGCACCATCTGCGCGGTCCACAATCCCGACGGCTCCTTGAAATCGTCCGGATAGCCGGACGCGTCCTGCGGCTTGTAGGGCTGGATCAGTCCGGCCGCGTTGACCGGCTCGAACGGTGCAGATCCGTCGAACACGTCGGCCTTGACTGTGCCGACGCGCCCTTCGGTGAGGAGTCGAGTTGCCGTCTCCTGTGAGCCGGCGGAGACAAAGCTCACCTTGATGCCGTATTTCTTCTGGAACCCCGCCTGCAGCGGCAGCACGACCTGCGACACAATGAGGCCGGTGTACCAGACCACCTCGCCTTCGCGCTTGGCAGCGTCGATCAGTTGCTCATCGACCGCGTCGGCCGGGCAGAACCCGTCACCGGCCTCGAAGAGCATCGCGCAGGCGGACGCGAGCAGAGCCTGCCGTCGTGAAATCATTGTTCGTTCCTCCCGCTGACCGGTGTGGTGCCGCCGACCGCGGCACCGCCGGTGTGCTGTGTGCTTCGTTGAACCCCAACCACCCGACGCCGTTTCAGCCCTCCTCGATCGATCGTTCCCAGGTCATCCCGATCCGATGGGGCACCAGGCTGATGGCGAGATCTGCGCTGCCGGCGACACGCCTGCCAAGGTTCTCGACCGTCATTGCGTGCTCGACGGGCGCGCAGCCGCCGACGAGGACCAGGTAGTTGGTTGCACCGTCCTTCTCCTCGGCGAAGACGCGGGATTGGATGACCTGCGGCTGGCGGGTGAACGACGTCTCCACTGCACCAATCACGGCGCTTTCATCGGTCTTGGACAATCCGCTGAAGCGTGTCAGGAACAGATAGGAACAGGATTGCGAAATGGCATCACCGGGAAAGATCTGCTCGGTGAGCATCCGATAGCGGCGGATGCGCCGCATCAGGCGTTTCGTCCAGGGCGTGAAGCTGCTGCCGGAAAGCTTGCGGTATTCGGGCGTCTCCAGCACATGAACATCGGCAAGGTCGTATACGGCGATGTAGGTACGCGGCCCGCCGCCGGCAGAGACATACCGCTGGCCCGTTTCGAAACCTGGCGCCGAGAGTCGGTCAGCCAGATGCTCCGTATCGTACCAGTCGTTGTACTCTTCTTCCAGATGAGCGGGGGGCTGCATCAAGACTAGAAGCATGCCTTTACGTGCCATCGCAGTAACCTTCCCGGCATTGGCGGACTCCGGATCGTGCAGCACCATCACGCCTCACGCGATCGGATCGGGATAGAAACCAATGATCTCCCGGAACCGTTCACTATAGCACGGCCAGGCTTCCGGGTTGACGAGCCGGGGCGGCACCCTGCCGCGCAGCAAAGCGATCCACTGCTCCGCGGCGGCAACCGACATGCTGCGGTTGGATTCCACGGTGGCCCCGGCGATGTGCGGGGTTGCCACCACATTGTCGAGCAGCAGCAGTGGATGATCGGCGGGTGGCGGCTCCTTGTCGAACACGTCGAGCCCCGCCCCGGCGAGGCGTCGCTGGCGTAGTGCGTCCAGCAGCGCATCCTCCTTGTGGATGAGGCCGCGCGCCGTGTTGATGAAGAACGCCGAGGGTTTCATGCGGGCGAACTCGGGCGCGCCGAACATGCCGATCGTCTCAGGCGTGCGCGGGCAATGGATCAGCACGAAATCCGCACGCACCAGCAATTCCGGCAACCCGACCTTGGTGGCGCCCCGCGCGGCGACTTCCTGTTCGGTCAGGTAGGGATCGCAGGCCAGCACGGTCATATCGAAGGCGTGGCAGAATTTCGCCGTGCGCGAGCCGATCCTGCCGATGCCCACGATGCCGGCCGTCTTGTGCTGCAGGTCGTTGCCGATCAGCGCATAACGACTTTCCGCAGTGCCGCGCAGGAGCGCGCGATTGGTCAGGCTGATCTTCTTCGACAGCGACAGCATAAGGCCGACCGCATGCTCGGCGACCGCCTCGTTGTTGGTGCCTGACTGGTTGCACGCGATGACACCCGCAGCGGTGCAGGCGTCCACGTCGATCACGTCGTGTCCCGCGCCGATCGCGCACAGCGCCAGCATGTTGGGACAGCGCGCCAGCAGATCGGAACTGCCGAACCAGGGCTCGACCAGCTCGGTCCGCGCGCCCACCTGATAGCCGCAGGCGCGCGACAGCTCGGTCCAGTTATCCGGCTCGGGTGTCGCGTATTCAAGCCGTATCAGTTCGATATCATCCTGCTCGCCCAGGATCTTGGCGGCGATGGGATCGAACCAGCGTTCGAAATAGACCAGCGGCGTCCGGTTCATCGGCATGGAACGGGTCCCGCCGGGAAGCCACGGGCGATCGCATTCACGGGGTCGTTCATCGTTCGCTACCGCAACTTCACGAATTTCTGCAGGCTGCGGATGCGGCTGGGCTTCGGCACCTGTGGGAAGACCGCGGTCCAGGACGCGTACGATACCTCTCCCACATAGAGGTCGCCACGCGAATCGAGGGCAAGCGTGTGCGGCGCGATGAAGGTGCCGTCCTCCACGCCCGCGTGCGGCGCGCCTAGCCGGCCCAGCAGCTTCCCCTTGTGGTCGAGGATGCTGACCCGCGGGCCGATATTGGCGTAACGGCGATTCGTGTCGAGGAACGGACCTAGCTCGCCGACGAAGAAGGTCGCGCTGCGCGTGCCGTGCATGAACAGCCCACACGGGCGATGCAGGTTGTTCCATTGGGTCTCGTATCGTCCGTTGCCGTCGAACACCTGGATGCGATGATTCTCGCGATCGGCAATGTAGATCCAGCCATCCGCGTCGCAGCAGATGTTGTGAACCACGTTGAACTGGCCAGGGTCCGTGCCGCTTTCACCCCAGGACAGCAGCAGCTTGCCGTCGGGCGAGAATTTGTGCACGCGCGCATTGCCGTAGCCGTCGGAGACGTAGATCTCGCCGTTCGGCGACAGCGCGGTGTGGGTGCAGCGATTGAAGGGCAGGCCGCTGAATTCCGGCACCGGCCGGCCTGGTGTGCCAATGGTAAGCAGCACCTTGCCGTCAAGCGTGCATTTGCGGACGGTGTGATCAAGATCGTCGGTGCAGTAGATGGTGTCGTCGGGGCCCATATGCACGGCGTGTGGGCGCTTGAAGAACGCTTCGCCCCAGGAACACAGAAAATTGCCGTCACGATCGAGCACGATCATCGGGTGCCCGCCGCGGTTGAAAACATAAACCCTGTCCTTCGCGTCGATGCCGATGCCGCCGACATCGCCGTAATCCCAGCCGTTCGGCAACTGCCCCCACCCCGCGTCCACTCGGTAGGTGAAGTCGCCGCTTCCGACAGTCACGCTCATTGCATTTCCCCCGCATCGTTCACCCGCCCGGCGGCGTATTGCGGGCAGCCGGCGGCCCGTGTTGCGCCTGCGATTCCGCCAGCCGTCGGGCCGCCTGGCTAGCCTGTCTTCAAACCCCGCGACATAGCGATCCCGACAGTCGTGGCGGGACGTAGGATGCGCGGGTTTGGTCCAGTTTCCATATGATAATACTACTTGTCCTTACTCTAGTGTCAACGCTACTGCCCGCGCTCTCAGAGCGCGACTGCGCGAGGGCCAAAGATGTGGCAGTGCGTGTCGCATGCGCCCGCCGGCAGCCTTGGCGAAGGCAAGCTCAGCGAGCGCAAGTAGGAAAACCGCTGGACATGGATCATTGGCGTCTCCGCGCGTACTTCGTGTGACTGTCTCTGCAACCGGCCGGCGTCAGGAAACCCGCAGGGTCGTGTCAATCAGTCCGCCAATTCGCTTCGGAAAAATTATCTTGGCGTATCAAACTGCGGACGTTGGGCTAATACCAACCGCCCGAATGATCGACTCTTCGGCGGTACCCACATCGTCATGCCGCCCCCCGGTGCTTGACCCGGGGCGGCATGATGTGGGCGCAGCGTCGATGGGTCAATCCTTCGGGCCGCTGGTAGAAGTGTTGACCTGTAAGCGCACGTCAACGGCCGCTGGTATCAGTCAAGCCCGGCCAGTTCGCGCCATTCGGTCTCCGTCAACGTGCGCACGCCGAGCTCGGCGGCGCGGCGCGCCTTCGATCCGGCATCGGCGCCCAGCACCACGAAGTCCGTCTTCTTCGAGACGCTGTCGGTCACCTTCGCCCCCAACGCCTCGGCGCGCGCCTTCGCCTCGGGCCGCGTCATCGTCTCCAACGCGCCGGTAAAGACGATCGTCTTGCCGGCCAGTTCGCTATCCGCTGTCTGCGCCGGCGCCACGTCCTCGATGGTCAGCTCGCGCGCCAGTTCGTCCAGTGCCTCGACATTGCGCGCCTCGTCGGAGAAATCCGCCAGTTCCTCGGCGATCGCGGGGCCAATGCCCAGGATGCTGCCCAGGGCCTGGCGTTCCTCCGACCCCACCGTGGTGGCGGCCAGCATCTGCGTCCGCCAATTGGCAAAGGTGCCGTAATGCCGCGCCAGCAGCCGCGCGTTCGCCTCGCCAATGCGGCGTATGCCGAGCGCGTAAATGAAGCGCGCCAGCGGAATGGTGCGTCGCGCCGCGATCGCGCGTGACAGGTTGTGCGCCGACACCGCGCCCCAGCCCTCGCGCGCCGCGATCTCCGCCTCACGCGACGGCAGCGTGAACAGATCGGCCGGGCCTTGCAGCCAGCCCTCGTCGTAGAATTCGCGAATCGTCTTCTCGCCCAACCCGTCGATGTCGAACGCCGGACGCGAAACAAAATGGATCAGCCGCTCCACCCGTTGCGCCGCACAGATCAGGCCGCCGGTGCAGCGGCGCACCGCCTCGCCCGGCGGTCGCACCGCGTGGCTGCCGCAGACCGGGCAGATTTCCGGAACGCGATAAGGCTCCGCACCGGCCGGCCGACGCTCCGTCACCACCGAAACGACCTGCGGGATGACGTCGCCGGCGCGCTGGATCACCACCGTGTCGCCGATCCGGATATCCTTGCGCGCGATCTCGTCCTCGTTGTGCAACGTCGCGCGGGCCACCAGCACGCCGCCGACGTTCACCGGCTCCAACTCGGCCACCGGCGTCAGCGCGCCGGTGCGGCCGACCTGGATGTGGATACCTTGCAGCACCGTCGTTGCCTGCTCGGCCGGGAATTTCCAGGCGATCGCCCAGCGCGGCGCGCGACCGACGAACCCCAGCCGCCGCTGCAATCCCAGGTCGTCGATCTTGTAGACCACGCCGTCGATGTCATACTTGAGGCCGGATCGTTCGGCGGCCATGGTCTGCTGGAACGCGGCCGCCGCTGCCTCATCGGGAAGCTGCTTCGATAGCGGATTGACCGAAAATCCCCAGTCGCCCAGCCGTTGCAGATAATGCCAGTGGGTATCGGCCACTCTCTCGCTCGCCTCGCCCATTGCGTAGGCAAACAGCGACAGCGGGCGGCTGGCGGTGATCGCAGGATCGAGCTGGCGCAAACTGCCGGCGGCGGCGTTGCGCGGATTTGCGAACAGCCGCTGGTCCGCCTTCGCCTGCGCCTCGTTCATTGCCAGGAAATCCGCCTTGGTCATGAACACTTCGCCGCGAATTTCTATCCGTGCCGGTGCGTGGCCGTGCAGCCGTGTCGGGACCGATTTGATCGTGCGCAGGTTGGCGGTGACATCCTCGCCCTCGGTGCCGTCGCCGCGCGTGGCGCCGCGCACGAAGCGGCCGTCCTCATAGGTGAGGTTGATCGACAGCCCGTCGATCTTCGGCTCGCCCACACAAGCCAGTGGCGCGTCCTTCGCCAGCCCCAGGAATCGGCGGGCGCGAATGCAGAACTCGGCGAATTCCTCGGTGCCGAATGCGTTGTCGAGCGACAGCATCGGCACCAGGTGCCGCACTTTGGCGAACCCCGTCTCCGGCGCGCCACCGACCCGGCGCGACGGCGAATCCGCCCGCACCAGTTTGGGAAACCGCGCCTCGATCTCGCTGTTGCGCCGGCGCAATGCATCGTAATTCGCGTCGCTGATTTCCGGCGCGTCGAGCGTGTGGTACAGCCGGTCGTGATGCGCGATCTCGCGCGCCAGCCGTTCCAGCTCCGCCGCGGCCTCCGCCGCGTCCAGCGCCGCCACATCCTTCCTCGGCGCGCTCATGCCAGCAGGCTCATGTCGTCACGCTCGCACAGCCACGTTGCTGCACTTCGTTCGCGCAGCCACGTTGACGCCATGGCGTTAGTGTCGTGACCCTGACGGTTCGGACCATCGGCCAACGCTGGCATTGCGAGCGAAGCGAAGCAATATCCTGGGGATATCGTACCCATGCACGCGGTGGATTGCTTCGCTTCGTTCGCAACGACAAAACTACTAACCAACGTTAGTGTTACAACACTGGCGCCGCCACGTTGAGGCCACCTCGCTCGCGCCGGCTCGGCGCCGCCGTCCGCGGTCATGCCGGCGCCCCCAGCAGATCGTCGGCGGCGGCGCGCGCGGCTGCCGTCACCGTCTCGCCCGCCAGCATCCGCGCGATCTCCTCGCGCCGCGTCGTGCCATCCAGCACGTCGACCAGCGTGGCGGCACGCCCGCGCCCCATCGCCTTGACCACGCGCAGATGCGCCGCCCCGCGCGCGGCCACCTGCGGCGAGTGGGTCACCACCAGCACCTGCACCCGGGCCGCGACGCGTGACAGCCGCTCGCCCACCGCCGCCGCCGTGGCACCGCCGACGCCGGAATCCACCTCGTCAAACACCAGCGTCGGCACGGGGGAGCCACTGTGCAACACGACCTTCAGCGCCAACATCAGCCGCGACAGCTCGCCGCCCGAGGCGATGCGCGCCAGCGGCCCGGGCTCCTGCCCGGGATTGGTGGCGATCAGGAAGCGTACCTGGTCGGCGCCGTGCGCGCCCCAGTCCGGCTCCGCCAATCCCGTCACCTCGGTGTGGAACCGCGCCTTGTCGAGCCGCAGCGGCAGCAGTTCCTTCCCCACCGCGCGATCCAGTCGCAGCGCGGCGGCATGGCGCGCCGCGGTCAGCGCCGTCGCAGCCGCGACATAGGCGGTGCGCGCGGCGGTGGCCGTCTGCTCCAACGCCGCGACCTCGGCGGAACCGGTCTCCAGCGCCGCGAGACGGGTTGCCAGCTTGTCCAGCAGCAAGGGCAGGTCGCCCACCGCCACGGCGTGCTTGCGCGCGGCGGCACGTAGCGCGAACAGCCGCACCTCCGCCTGTTCCAGCAGGCGCGGATCGGCCTCGGCCTCCGCCGCCAGCCGGGTCAGCAACGTTTCCGCTTCGGCCAGCGCTTCCTCCGCCCGCTCCAGCGCCGCGGTCGCCGGCGCCGCCGGGTTGTCAGCCTCGGCTTGGCCCGGGACGATCAAGCGTTGCAGCGTGCGCGCGGCGGCCCGCAGCGCGGCAGCCGGGCCGGGACCGCGGCGGTCGCGCCCGACGTGAGCAGGCGTCAGCTCCGCCAAAGCGGCGGCGATCGCCTCGGCTCGCCGTTCGCCCTGCTGCAGCCGTTGGCGTTCGGCGGCCAGCCGGTACTCCTCGTCCTCGGCCGGGGCCAGCCTTGCCAGCTCATCCACCGCGTGGCGCAGCCATTCCTCATCCCGCGCGGCGGCCTCGATGCGCTCGCGCGCGGCCGCCAGTGCCGCCAGGGCCGCCCGCCAGTCCCGCCACGCGTCCAACACCGCCTGGCGCAGCGGCGGCACCACGCCGAACGCGTCCAGCAGTGCGCCGTGGGTCGCCGGATCGGCCAGCCCCATCTGCTCGTGCTGGCCCTGCACCTCGACCAGCATCGCGGCGGCGCGGCGCAGCAATGCTACCCCGACCGGCTGGTCGTTCAGGAACGCGCGTGACCTTCCGTCGCGCCCCAGTACGCGCCGCAGCACGATCTCGTCCTCGGCCTCCAGGCCCTGCTCGGCCAGCAACGCGACGACGGGATGCCCGGAAGGTGGCGAGAAGCAGGCGGTTACGCTGGCCTGCTCGGCGCCGACGCGAACCAGGCCAGCCTCCGCCCGCACGCCCAGTGCCAGGCCAAGACTGTCCAGCAGGATGGATTTTCCGGCGCCGGTCTCGCCGGTCAGCACGGTCAGGCCGGCCCCGAAGCTCAGGTCCAGCCGTTCGATCAGCACCACATCGCGGATCGACAGCGCTGTGAGCATGCCGACCGGTCCGGATCCGGTCTCAAAAAACCCAATGCCAGGCGCGCGTGAAGAAGCCTTCGCCGTTGCGCTCTTCGCTGGGTACCGGCTCGCCTTGAACCAGGCCGAGGGCGAGCAACTGGTCGTAGGTGTCGGCGTACCAGCGATTGCCCGGATAGTTGTAGCCCAGGACCGAGGCCGTCCGCTTCGCCTCGTCCTTCAGGCCGAGGATCAGGTAAATTTCGACCAACCGATGCATCGCCTCCGGCACGTGGTTGGTAGTCTGGTAGTTGTCCACCACGCGCTGGAACCGGCCAATCGCGGCGGTGTACAGCTTCTGATTCTCATACCAACGGCCGATGTCCATCTCCTTGCCGGCGAGATGGTCGTTGCACAGGTCGATTTTCAGCCGCGCGTCGCGCGCATAGGCGCTGCCGGGGAAGCGGTTCACCACCTCCTGCAACGCCGTCATCGCGTCCTGCGTGCCCTTCTGGTCGCGCGAGATGTCGACGATCTGCTCGTAATAGCAGAGCGCGCGCAGGTAGTAGGCGTAGGCGATCTCGCGACTCGCCGGATGCAATTGGATGTAGTGGTCCAGTGCGGTCAGCGCGTCGGCGTAATGATTTTGCAGGTACTGACCGTATGCCGCCATGAGCTGGGCGTTCGGCGCCCAGGTCGAGAACGGGTAATTCTGCTCGACCAGGTTGAACTGGTCGATCGCCGACGTATAGCGCTTGGCGTTCAGCGCATCGACGCCGTTGTTGTAGAGCGTCTCGACCGGGGCCGTCGGCGCCTTGGTGTCGGACTCCTCGTCCTTGGAGCCGCAGCCGGCGAGCAGCGGCAGCAGCAGCACCGTGCCGAGCGCGAGGCGGCGGAATAGGCGGCGGGGCAGGGGGAGAGCGATCATGGTCATCGGCGCCGCTTATAGCATGCGGAGGCGATCCGCGAAGTGGCCCGGGCGCCGGACGTCACGACGCGAAGTGGTCACGGCGCGAAGTGGTCACGCTGCAACCGGGACCGCCACCGGCATGGGGGTGACGATGCGCCAAGCCGCCGCATTGCCCAGCAGGGCGCGCAACAGCTGGTTGTTCAGCCCATGGCCGGACCGGTGCGCGGTGAAGCTGGCGGACAGCGCTGCACCGGCCAGCGCCAAGTCGCCCACGGCGTCCAACAGCTTATGGCGGACGAACTCGTCATGCATCCGCAGTCCGCCCGGATTGAGCACGCGCGCCGCGTCGACCACCACCGCGTTGTCCAGGCTGCCGCCGCGGGCCATGCCGGCGGCGCGCAGCCGGTCGATGTCCTCGGCGAGCGCGAAGGTGCGCGCACGGGACAGCTCCTGGCGAAAGCTCTTGGGGGTGAGACGCAGGGACAGCGCCTGCTGGCCGATCGCCGGCGCGTCGAACGCGATCGACATCGTCAGGTGCAGGCCCGCATGGGACGCGGCAGGGGCCTCGGCGTGCGCCCGCGGGGCCGGGCTCAGTTCGGCGAACGCATCGCCATCGCTCACACGCACGTTGCGCACGACCTCGATGGTCCGGCGCGGGGCGTCCTGCGCCTCAATGCCGGCGCAGTCGATCAGGAACACGAGATGCGCGGCCGAACCGTCGAGCGCCGGAAGCTCCGGCCCGTCGACCTCGATCAGCGCGTTGTCGATGCCACAGCCGGCGAGCGCGGCCATGACGTGCTCGATGGTGCCGACTCGAACCGAGGGGTCGCCCGGGTCGGCGAGGACGGTGGCGAGCCTGGTGTCGGCGACCAGATCGAAGCGGGCCGGGATGTCGCGGCCAAGGTCAGCGCGGCGAAACACGATGCCGTGGTACGGCGCGGCGGGACGCAACACCATCCGGACACGGCGCCCGCTGTGCAGCCCGATGCCGACGCAGTCGATCGACGCCTTGAAGGTGCGCTGGGCGGCGCCGGCAAACGAGGTCGTTTCGGTCGGTCGCAAGACGTGCTGCATGCCATCCATCGCGTCGCCTTTCTGACCGCCCCTGGCCGCATCCAGGGATTTGCGACCTTGACCCACCCTAGCCGGCCGGTCCCGGGCTGACCAGTCAACGATTGTTGCTGAGTATTTCTGTATAACTCGTTAATACTACAACTTTTTATGCCGCTCTTATGGCGTCAAGCTGGCCGCACGCACCGCTCCGCGTCGCCGGAACCCGTCCGCGCTCGGCAAGCCAGCAAGATCCACCGCGGAGCACGCGAAGCGCACGGAGAAGCATCATCGCGCATCGCCCGACAAATCATCCCACCGGACGATATCCGCAATCGACCCCACCCGGAGCATGCAACGCGCGCGCAGCCGCTTGGCGTCATCCGCCGCCATGCGCCGCCAGGTGTCCGCGAACCACTCGTCCGCTGCCCGCGCCGGGTCGTCGGTCGTCTTGCGGTCGTTCGTTAACCGGATCCTCCAGCGTTCCGCGCGCCCGACCAGTGCCGCCAGCTCATTCCCTCCCGGCGCGTTGCAGATGGTGCTGCCCATAATCCTACTGCGTCACTCAACCTG
>PLXO01000031.1 GCA_003151425.1 Acetobacteraceae bacterium | reverse complement strand
GGATTTCGGTGCACACGGTGAAGTTCCACCTGGAGGCGCTGTTCGCCAAGCTGGATGCCACGAGCCGGGCCGAGGCGGTGGCCAAAGGGCTGCGGGGTGGGATTCTGGAGATTTAGCCTGATCTTGTCAGGTCCGATTCTAGTTGCGTAACATAAAGTACGTCTGGGGTGTCCATTTAACCGGNNACTCCGGTTAAATGGATACCCCAGAAGTACGTTATGTCGCGCTGGCGCTTCGGCATGCAAGGTCCGTCCAAAAGCCAACCACGGGCGCCGGGTATCCATCCGGCTGCTCCCCGGCATTATGGAGAGACAATGAGAGAAAGAACTCTTGGCACACTCTCAGAAGGAATTTAATTGGCATGAGGCCCCTGGTCCGCGGGGAGACCGCCGAGAGGACGGAGCATCCAAGGATGGTCGAAATATCAATATTGGTAGTTCCAAGAATTCTACGCGCGTTCTCTACGACAACATCCGAGCCGATCTCTTCTGTGAGAGACCATGCTCCGTCTTGGAATTCAATCATTGCCGATGCAATTTTCTCATGGAGCTCCATCATCTGCGCAACGAACGTATCGACATCGACGACTTCGGCGGGCGTCTCTCTGCATCCTCTGAGGTCTCGCCTGATCTTTTGCTCCATCCAATCTCTGACAAGCTCGGCTCGATTTCGCTTTGCTATCTGGCCCCGCGCAGCGTCCTCTAATATCATCTGGAGAAACAGGGGATGAGCAGGAAGGTCGCCGTACAGACGATACAGTTCTCCACTTTTGATACCGTCTGCCAATAGGCGTAAGTGGCGTGCCTCTTGTGGGTTTGCATGTCCTATAGCCTGGGCTATAAACTTCTCGATCTCTCGGTCTGTCCATATCCCTAAGTCTAGAAGTCTTCCATCACGCTTTGCTCCCGTCTTTATAGATAGATCCTCGAATGCACGCTCAAAATTGCTACGGACTGAGTCAAAGTGTTCCCTTCGAGTGGTTAGGATTATGGGACATGTCAGCTCTGCCAGATCATTTGTAAGTTGCATTAATCCATTCGGTTTACCATATTTCCTATTCTCATCAAGACCATCTATAACCAAAACAAAGCTTGCATCTCTGCCTCGTAGTATTGCGGCAAGTGTTTGGCCTGCTAGCCGCTCAGCCATCACTCTAGTCTGGTCATCGTAATCGTCAAAGAGCCGCATAGCGTCTGCGGATCTCCCCAGCATGGCGTTGGTCCCTATGCCGGGTCCTCGATCAGTCATAGCTTCGGCTCTCACATAAATTATTTGATGACCTGCCATTTGCGCAGCGTGAAGCACTGTGGTTGTCTTGCCGGTTCCAAAAGGTCCCGTTAGCATAGTCCATCGAGCTCCAACCGGAGCTATGATCCGTTGCGAGATCGGAGTAAGGTCTATTGGGCCGCCGGTGTCCTCGAGTCGCATTCTCTCGCCGCGTCGCATGACCACACGCTTCTCGGAAACTGGCACAATAGGGATATACACTGAACCAAAGCGAAAGATGGCCTCGTGCTGTTGCAACGCACTAATCGCGTCACTTTGCATTCTTTCCAGGATGAGGCCTCTCAGTCTGCTTTGGACTTCCACAATAAACTTTTGTCTATCCCACAAATGGACCGTGCTAGCTTTTCCGCTTTGGAGCAGGTGAGCAAGGGATTCTCTAATTAACTTCGTCGCTTCCCGGTTCTGGCTAGTGCGATTGTGAAGTAGTACGTAATGATCACAAGAGTAGGGTGAATTTGCGAATTTTCTTATAGACGCTAGGATTTGCTTTATCTGTGACTCCCCCAGATCCACCTCCTTGAACCCCTTGCACTGCACTGCCCATGGAAACTTGAAATCGTCCGACCATACGAGAAGATCGATTCCAGCGCGATCAAGTGTCTTCATTTCTGTGGGCTGAATCATGTCGCAGTGAAAGAGCCTTAATAGGGGCAAGGCTTTCCGTTCGAATTCTCGGCCATCGGCAGTAGCCAGCTCGCCTCGCAACGTCTCCCATACTCCCACGGGCCGCCTCCCTAGACTTGCGGGTCTTGCTCTATAGCAGGATCGACCTCGGAACTAGGTCACAACCTGATTCTCTCAACTTCGTCCTGCGTCAGTCGCTCCTGCGTGCGGTCATAGAGCTTCGTCGTGCGGGGACTTTCGTGCGCGGCCATAGACTGCGCGTGCTCAAGAGCGCCACCGTTCGAAAGATACGCCGTGATCCCCGTTGCACGGAATGAGTGATTGCCAACCGGCGCATGGATACCTGCCGCTACTGTTCTCCGGCGGATCATACGCCAGGCGTCCGTTTGCCCCATTGGCTGGTCGGACAGGGCCGTGGCGGTGTGCCCGCGCGACGTGCGGAACAGAAAGTCCTTCCGGTCCTCGGTGATGCCGGCCGCATCGATGTAGGCGCGCAGCGCCTCTGCGAGTGCGTGGTGACAGGGCATGGCGTGGTGCTTGCCGCCTTTCTCGTGCAGTCGCAGCTGCCAGCCGGCGCCGTGCGACCGAAGATCTTCCACCTTCATCCGTAGCGCGGCGGTGATGCGCGCGAAGGAGTAGGTGAGGGTGGCGATCAGCGCCCGGTCGCGCAGATCGCGCACCGTATCGGTCGGAATGGCATCGATCAGCTTGCGCCACTCCTTGCCGTCGAGCACCGGCGTCACGCCGGTCTTCACCACGTGCTTCGGCCCACGGACGGCGGAGGCCGGGTTGAAGGGCACCACCTGGCCGGTGATCAGCCAGTCGAACAGCATCCGCACGGCCGCGAGCTGCTGCTTCACCCCTGGCGCCGAATGGGTCTGCTGGAGCGTCTCTATATATGTGGCGACATCGAACGGCCGGATCGTGGTCAGCGTCAGGCCGCGGTCCTCGCACCAGGTGAAGAACCGGCTACACGCGCGGGCGTAAGCCCGACGGGTGTGCGGGTTGCGGATGTTGGCGGTGAAGAACTCGACATAGCGCCAGCCGGCCTGCTCGCCGGCCGCCGCGATCAGTGCCGGCACCAGGCGGGTGTCGGTCGGCATCGGCGTCAGGGCGCCGGGTTCGATGATCGCGGGGAGTTGGTCGGCGGGCGGGGTCATTGCCCTTCCCTACCACGAATCTCACGCATGATAAGGACGTTATCATGCGTGATGCAGCCGTTTATGGATGCCGACCCACTGGCTACGCCGCAGCGCCGTCCCGGATCATCGCAGCCCCCTTCTCGGCAATCATAATAGTCGGCGCATTCGTGTTGCCCGTCGTCAGCGTCGGCATCACCGAGGCATCGATCACCCGCAGCCCGCCCAGCCCATGCACGCGCAGCCGCGAGTCCACCACCGCCATCGGATTGTCCTCGCCCATGCGACACAAAGACGGATCGTAGCTCGCCGGCGTGAACAACAGTTGCAGGTCGGGGCTGGCAAGTCCCTCGCGCGAGCGGGGCCGCGGAGCACATCAGCCGGGAACACCTGCCCTCGTTACACCGGCTCCCGTCGCACCAGCTCCCGTCGCACCGGCTCCGTCACACCAATCCAAGTCATCCCGACTCACACCAGCCACGTCCTGTCGGTATCCCCCCACACATCGTCCTGGGCCAGCCGCGCCGCCGCCTGGCTGACCTGTTCGACCAGGAAATCGATCACCACCCGGGTGCGCGGCGCCAGATGCCGGCGTGAGGGATACAGCACGAACGCCGGCTCGCGCCCGGATCGGTGCTTCGGCAGCAGCCGGATCAGCCGCGCCGCGCGGATGTCGTCGAGGATCAGCGCCTCGGGCACCATGGCGATCCCGTGCCCGGCCACCACGGCGCCGTGCACCACCTCGGCATTGTTGGCGCGGAACGGGCCGTCGACGCGGATCTCCTCCGGCCCGTCCGGCCCATCGAACCGCCATAAAAGACTATCCGGTCCCATCTCGTGAATGATGCACGTGTGCCCGCCCAGGTCGGCCGGGCGGGTCGGTGCGCCACGCCGCTCCAGGTAGATCGGCGCCGCGACCAAGGTGCGGCCGAACGCGCCCGCCGCCCGCGCCATCAATGAGGAGTCGCCCGGCTGGCCGACCTGCAGCGCCACGTCCAGCCGCTCCTCGATCATGTCGCCCAGCCGGTCGCGCACCACCAGTTCCACCGTCAGCCCAGGATACTGCGTCAGCAGCCCGAACAGCCGAGGCGTCAGCAGTGTTGCCCCAGCCGTGGTGACGCCGACCCGCACCAGCCCGGTCGGCGAGGCGCGGTGGCGGCCGAGCGCGCCCTCCATCCCCTCCGCCACCTCCAGCAGGTGGCGGGCGTGCCCCAGCAGGTCCTGCCCGTCCTCCGTCAGGCTGAGCCGACGGGTGGTGCGATGGAACAGCCGCACGCCGAAATGCGCCTCGAGCTGGCCCACCAGGCGGGTCACCGCGGACTGGCTGGCGTTCGACTCGCGCGCCACGGCGGAGAATGAGCCGGTCTCGGCGATCCGGCTGAAGGCGGTCAGTGCCGTGATCAAGTCCATGATCTCACCGATCTGCGCATAAATCCTGTGCTGAATAACCTGATTATCGGTTCAGCGACAGGGACCATATCCCGCGGCGTCGATGGAACGGCGCTGTGGCGCCACACCGACGAGACGATCGAATAGGAGAACGACGATGAAAACCATGTTTCTCACGCTTGCGGCGGTCCTCGGCCTCGCGATTGGCACCGCCTCGCTGATCCCGGCGGCGCAGGCCTCGAGCGTGTACCTGTATCCGCCGTCCACGTCGGTCGGCTGATTGATCGGGCGCCGGCGACTGATACAGCCGGCGCACGCCGCTACAACTCTCACGCCCTTCGCGGATTTGGGCCGCGAACTGCGGACCAAGGCCTGTTCCCGGACTGGTTCCGGGGGTCGAGGCGCCAAGCGACGTGAGTGAGGGTGCCACCGACGGCACCTTCACCTGCGTCGTTTGCGGTCCGCGGTCGGTCTAATTCGCGGTGCAACCCAGCGGGCGGCGAGTGAGGTGGATGTATCCCGCCCACACCCCGTCACGAACCCCCGGCACCGCCTGCCGCCACGGCCGTCAGTCGCGGACGAGCCTGTGCAGGCCGAGCATCCCCGCCTGCGCGATCAAGATCTGCGTGGTCCCGGGTTGCGCGCTCCAGATAGGCCCGCGCCTCGGCGCAGTACCAATCGGTGAACCGCATCACCAGCGGTTCCGCCTCCTCGCAATACGGCCCCGGCACATACCCGAGCGAGTTGACCCCGCGCTGGTTGTTCTCGCACAGGTCGAGGTCTTGCAGATTGGTCGTCGTCCACAGCGCCGCGAGGCGCTCGACATCGTAGTCGACGCCCTCGACCGCGTCCTTGTGCACCAGCCACTTGCCGGTGACGATCGTTTCCTCGGGGCCGGTGGGCATGGCGCTGAACATGAAAACCGCATCGCAGGTCGCGTGCGCGAAGCTGTGCGGCTCCAGCGACCATCGCAGCGTGCCGATATCGCCCTGCGCGGCATCGCACATCAGCTTGGTGCAGGCCGGCTTGCCATCCATCGACAGCGTGATCGCGCCGTCGTTGACCGGAAAGCGCATCGCCTGCCACCACTCGCCCTCGACCGGCCCGACCTTCAGGCCGACCTTGCCCATGCGCGCGCGGAAGCCGTCGAACCGCTCCACGTCGGCGAACTGCACCGAGCGGCGGCCCTTCACCGGAAATGTCACCGACAGCTCGGGATGGCGCACCACGCAGTGGTAGCACTCGCGCGCATTCTCCATGACCAGCTTCCAGTTGGCGCGCTCCACCAGCGTGCTTTCGAACGCGAGCTTGGCATTCGCCAGATTGTGCGGTGCCAGCAGCGGCGCGAGCTGGTCGCGGAACGAGTCGAACGCCGGCGGGTCGTCCGACAGGCAGACATAGATCGAGCCGGCGACCGCCTCCACAGGCACCGGCCGCAGTCCGTGTAGCGTGCGGTCGAAAGTCTCCGGCATGCGCGGGGCATTGGCGAGCCGCCCGTCCAGATCGTACGTCCACTGGTGATAGGGGCAGATGATCCAGGACCGCTGCCCGTGTCCGGCGACGCAGAGCTGGGCGCCGCGATGGCGGCAGGTGTTGTGGAAGCCGCGCAACCCGCCCGTGCGGTCGCGCACAATCAGCACGGACGATCGCCCGATCGGCAATGCGAGGGTGCAGCCCGGTTCCGGCAGCTCCACCTCGAACCCGGCCAGGATCCAGTTCCTTTCATGGATTGCGGCCAGATCGAACGCGAACACCTCGGGGTCCGTGTAGCAGCCTTGCGGCAAAGCGTGGTTCGGCTGGCGCGCATCCAGCAAGGATCGCATTTTCGTCAGATTGAGCATCGCCCGTTCCAGTTCCGCTGATCAGCCCGTGCCTTGTATCCTGTCACAGTCCGGGCACCCCGGAACAGGCAAGAGTCGATGCCAGCACGCCGCGCATGGGCGCTGCCATCGACTCGTCGTCGGATCGTCATGCCCGCCCGTATCACCATGCCCGCCCGCATCACCATGCCGCCCACATTGTCATGCCCGCCCCCATCACCGTGGCCGCCCACATCGTCATGCCCGGGCTTGTCCCGGGCATCGGTAGCGTCACTCTGCCGCGATGGATGGTTGGACGACCGGTCGGGTCAGCGACGGGCGCGCCTCGCGCTGGCCACCTGCCATCGGCAGTAGGATCAAGCCGGCTATTTCGCCGCTTTACGCATAAATCATGTGCTGGTTTACCAGATTATCGGCGCAAGCGGCATGGGCCATATCCCGTCGCGTCGGTGGAACCCGATGAGACGGTCCCAACGACGAGATCAACCACCGCGCGACGCGCGGAAACAAGGAGAACGACGATGAAGACCACGTTCCTCACCCTGGCGGCCGTCCTCGGCATCGCCCTGGGCACCGCTTCGCTGATCCCCGCGGCACACGCTTCGACCGTGTCGCTGTACCCGCCGTCCCAGTCGGCCGGCTAACCCGTCGGCGACCGCGACCGAAGCGCTAAGCAGAAAGTTCAATCACCGCGAAACGTGCGGCGAATCAAACACCGCGCAAAGCGCGGCGAACCAATCACCGCGCAACGCGCGGAGAACAAGGAGAACGACGATGAAGACCATGTTCCTCACTCTGGCGGCCGTCCTCGGCATCGCCCTCGGCACCGCTTCGCTGATCCCGGCGGCGCACGCCTCGACCGTGTCGCTGTACCCGCCGTCCCAGTCGGCCGGCTAACCCGTCCCGACGTTGACCGCGGCACTCCGGCAGGAGCCCGACAATGACGCACGTGGTCCTGGTGGTCCTTTACCTTCCTCTGGCTGCTCTGATCATCGCGACAGTTGCCGGTGCCCTGCTGGCGCCGCTGGATTTCTTGGCTTGCCGCGCAGCCCTGCGGTCGCCCCCGTGGCCGCCGCGCGGGTCGCAGTGGCCGAGCCGCCCTCTGCTGCCCGCCGCACCAAGCGGCAGGCCGTGCGGCGAGTAGAACGCCGCCTGACGCCGCGCACCGGCGCGGACACACCTTCGTTTCGTTCCAACACAATTTTCCCGACATGACCTGGAGGGCAGCCCCGTGGATGCATCCGATTCCTGCGCAGACGAGATCACCCTGCCGCCCCACGCCATCGCCGGCCAGCGTGCCGGAATTTCCGCCGAGCGCCTGCTGCTCGGCGCAGCCGCGCTTGGCATCGTCGCCGCCGCCGGCGTGTATGCGCATGACTGGTGGACCGTCGGGCGCTTCCAGGTCGCCACCGACGATGCCTACATCGCCGCGGACTCGGTGATCCTCAGCCCCAAGGTCTCCGGCATCCTCGCCCAGGTGCTGGTGCAGGACAATCAGCCGGTGCACGCCGGCGACGTGCTGGCCCGCATCGACGACCGCGACTACCGCACCGCCCTCGACCAGGCGCGCGCCGACGTCGCCGCGGCCCAGGCCGACATCGTCAACCTGCAACAGGAGATCGAGCAGCAGGCCCTGATCATCGCGCAGGCACGCACCCTGGTCGCCGCCGATCAGGCCGCCGTGACATTCTCTGATCAGCAGCGCCTGCGCTACACCGACCTGGCGCGCACCGGCGCCGGAACGATCCAGCAGGCACAGCAATACCAGGCCGAGATCCAGGAGCGGCAGGCAACGCTGGCACACGACCAGGCCGGCATCGGCGTGGCATCGAAACAGACCGACGTGCTGCGCGCCCAGCTTGCCAAGGCGCAGGCCACGCTGGCGCAGCGCCAGGCCGCGGGGCACCAGGCCGAGCTGAACCTGAGCTACACCACCATCACCGCGCCGAACGACGGCACGGTGGGCGCGCGCACGTTGCGCGTCGGCCAGTACGTCCAGGCCGGCACCCAGCTCATGGCAGTGGTGCCGCTGCGGGCGGTCTACGTCTCCGCGAACTACAAGGAGACGCAGCTCACCGACGTGCGGCCCGGCCAGCAGGTCTATATCGATGTCGATATGTTCCCCGGCGCCGTCGTGCACGGCCATGTCGACAGTATTGCCCCGGCCAGCGGCCAGGAGTTCACCCTGCTGCCGCCCGACAACGCCACCGGCAACTTTACCAAGATCGTCCAGCGCATTCCGGTGAAGATCGTCATCGATCCGCACGATCCGCTCGCCGGCATGCTGCGCCCGGGCATGTCGGTCGAGCCGACCATCGACACCAAGGTCGCCGACCCGGGCGCGCTCTGATCGGCGCGCTCTGGCCGGCGTGCGCCGACCGGCGCGCTCTGACCGGCGCACCGGCCGCGGCGTGCGCTCACCGGAGCGTGCACCGGTGAGATGCGCCATGAACAGGAACGGGCGCACGTCAAACGACGCGCAGTAGAAGGGACGCCACCATGTCTGAAGCCACCACGAGCAGCGAGCCGACCGTTTCGATCAAGACCTGGATCGTCGTCGCCGGTGCGATGCTCGGCGCCTTCATGGCGGTGCTGAACATCCAGATCACCAACGCCTCGCTGCGGGACATCGAGGGCGGCATCGGCACCGGCGGCGTCAACGGCGCCTGGATCACCACCGCCTATCTGATCGGCGAGATCATCGTCATTCCGCTGTCCGACTATCTCAGCCGGGTGTTCTCGCTGCGCCGCTACCTGATCGCCAACGTCGCGCTGTTCCTGTTGTTCTCCGCGCTGTGCGGCCAGGCCAGCAGCCTGCCCGAGATGATCGTGCTGCGCGGCCTGCAGGGCTTCGCCGGCGGCGTGCTGATCCCGTTGGCCTTCACCATCGTGGTGACCATGCTGCCGCCGGCCAAGCGCGCGATCGGTCTGGCGGCGTTCGCGCTGACCGCCACCTTCGCTCCGGCGATCGGCCCGACAATCGGCGGCTACTTCACGGAAACCTACGGCTGGTCCTCGATCTTCTACCTCAACCTGGTGCCCGGCGCGGCGATGCTGGCGATGCTGGTCTACGCGTTGCCGAGGTCCAAGATGCAGCTCGACCTGCTGCGCCGCGGCGACTGGCTCGGTATCGCACTGATGGCGGTCGGGCTCGCCGCGCTGCAAACGGTGCTCGACGAGGGCAACGTCTACGACTGGTTCGGCTCTCCCTTCATCGTGCAACTGACCCTGGTCGCGGCGCTGGCGCTCGGCGGCTTCCTGATCGTGGAATTCACCCGGCCGGAGCCGCTGGTGAATTTTCGTCTGTTGGCACGGCGCAATTTCGGCTTCGGTACGCTGGCCAATTTCCTGCTCGGCTCCGCGCTGTATGGTTCGGCCTATCTGCTGCCGCAGTACCTCGCCAATGCGCAGGGCTTCAACGCCCAGCAGATCGGCAGTGTCATGGCCTGGACCGGCCTGCCGCAGCTTGTGGTGATCCCGCTGCTGCCGCTGCTGATGCGCCGCATCGACCCCCGCCTGCTGGTCGGCACCGGCCTGGTGGTGTTCGCGACAAGCTGCTTCATGAACCTGCACATGGACGCGAACTACGCCGCACCGCAGTTGTTCTGGCCCGACGTCACCCGCGCGCTCGGCCAGGCCGTCGTGATGGCGCCGCTGTCCTCGATCGCGCTGCTCGGCATCCGTGGCCAGGACGCAGGTGGCGCCTCCGGCATCTTCAACATGATGCGCAATCTCGGCGGCGCGATCGGCACCGCGATGCTGGAGACCTTCTATACCAAGCGCGAGCAGTACCACTCGTTCGTCATCAATCAGCACGTCTCGCTGCTGGAACCATCAACCCGGGCGCAACTCTCCGCGATGCAGCAATATTTCCTGGCGCATGGCTCGGCGGATCCGGCCGCCGCGATGCACAGCGCGATCATCGCCGTCGGCAACACGATCCGCGCGCAGGCGACGCTGATGGGCTACAGCGACAGTTTCGCCCTGCTGGGCGCGGTCCTGCTGCTGGCCGCGGTGTCGGTCGCCCTGTTGCGCAAGGGGGCTGTGAGCGGAGGGGGCGCGCACTGACCCGCCCTCGATCCGCACATCAGCAAGGCGAACCCATCCACCCGAATTGAAGCGGTAACAGTGAGCGAATCCACCGACACGAATTGAAGCGGCGGAATAAACCGCGAGCTCCGACGATCTACTCAGCGGCAGACGAAATGCCAGACCAACCTGCCGTGCTTCTGCGGACCACGGCTAACCTGGAGAACGACGATGAAAACCATGTTCCTCACCCTGGCGGCCATTCTGGGCATCGCCCTCGGCACCGCCGAATTGATCCCGGCGGCACACGCCTCGACCGTGTCGCTGTACCCGCCGTCCACGTCGGCCGGCTGACCTGTCGGCGACGCCCCCCTCCCGCGGGAGCCCGACGATGACGTCCATGATCCTGGGTGCGCTTGGTGCCCCACTGGGCGCCCTGGTCATGGCGACATTGCTCGGTGCCCTGCTGGCGCCGCTGGACCGCTCGGCCAAGCGCGCGCTTCCGCGTTCGCAACGGCCGGGTGGTCCGGTGCCGTCCGAGACACCGGTCCTTCTGTCGCGTGCTTCCTGAGGCCGCGCGCCGGTTTGGCGCCTCGATCAGCCGGCGCACCCGGGCCACCCAGCGGCTCAAATGCGATCACCCTGGCCCCTAAGGTCAACCACGAGGTCGACCGGCGCGGCGGTGAAACTCCGCCGCGCCACTCGACCCACCACGATAGCGAATCGCCACCACATCGCGTAGCGAGGCATGCTGCGACTTCCACTTTGAATGAGCGAGCTGCGATGCAAAAGCCCATCGCGTTGCGTGCGTCCGAAGCTGCCTGCCTCGAAGCTCTTCGCTCCGGTACCGACCGAAAGACGCTGATTGCCCTGCGCGCGGGCCTGAATCTCCGGCGGACCAACTGGACCTTGCAACACTCGCCTCGTCGGGTCTTGCCGCGCGCAACGGACATCGCGCCTGGCATCTCACCCCACGGGGGAAGCGGGTGGACATATCGATCGCTGCCGCTGTCCGGACGCGCGGCCGAAAGGCAATGACCGACGCGGTCCCTGGCGGCTCAGCTTCCCGCTTGCTGGCGTCGCTCGACCGGCCTCGACGTGGAGCAGAATTGGTGACCTTGTTCGGCGTAACGCGCCAACGTGTCCATCAATTGGTTGTCGCCCTGACCGCACGCGGCCTCATACGATCCGCTGACCCGAATTATCCCACGTTTGTAGTAGTGCTCAGGGACGACCCATCGACCTTGCTGCGGCCAGACCAGGAACGCGCGCTATCCGCGGTTCCGGGAACCGAGGCGACGACGCTATCGAAGATCGCCGTCGTGACAAATATGTATGCCGGCAAGACTGCCAGGATCGCGGAATCTTTGCGCGAGGCGGGCCTTATCGAGAAGACCGGGCACGCAACCTATGGCGATCTGTATCGGCTAACCGCGGCTGGAGCGACGCATTGGCAACGATCGGCGGCCGCGTTCCACGCTGATACCCCGCCGCTTCCGTTCCGGTCGGCGCGGGTTCGCGACGTGCTGTCCTACCTGGAGAGCCAGGGGCCGACACGCACGCGGGACGTCGGCCTCGCGTTGGGGATTTCTCAAACATCGATGAACGCGCTCATGCAAAACCTTAAAGCGCAAAAATACGGTTCGTAACCAGACCGATGCGCGACGCGCCCCATACGAACTGACGGCTGACGGACACAAAATTCTTGCGGCCCTACGGCGTCGGGTGGAGACGCCGCCAAGACGTGAGAGCGGGCCGCCTCCGTACCAGTGTCAAATCCCCGCATAAACGCCGTTGCGTAAGCGGTGGCCCCGAGAGGCGGGACCGGCGTGGCGCGGGGGTTGGTTGGCGATCGCGGCGGGTTGCAAGCGGCGGGTTACAACCCGCCCTACGTGTCCCCAACCGTCGGCAGGATCCCCGGCCGAGGCGTCGCCGCATGCTCCTTCAGCACCGAATCGTTCGCCGGATCGATCTCCTTCAGCACCACGTCGTAGCCCCACATATCGGCCACGTGCTGCAGCACCAGCTTGGTGTCCTTCTCCTCCAGCAGCACGCGGTTCAGCGTGCGGTGATGCAGGATCAGCTTGCGGTCGCCCTCCAGGTTCACGTCCACCACCTGGATGTCCGGCGTCGTGTAGGCCACGTCGTACTGCCGCGCCAGCGCACGCTGGATCTTCCGATAGCCGCGCTCGTCGTGGATCGCCTGCACCCGCAGATGCTGCTCGCTCGCGTCATCCAGCACGTGGAACAGGCCGAACTCGCGGATCATGCGCGGGCTCAGATACTGCAACACGAAGCTCTCATCGCGATAATTCGCCCACACCTCGCGCAGCACCGCCATCTCGTCGCCACGGCCGGCGATCGCCGGGAACCACTCGCGGTCCTCATCTTTCGGATCGGTGCAGATGCGCGCGATGTCCCGCATCATGGCAAACCCGAGCGCGTACGGATTGATCCCGCTGTAGCGCGGATCGTCGAACTCCGGCTGGAACACCACGTTGGTGTGGCTGCGCAGGAACTCCACCATCGCCCCGTCGGTCAGCGCGCCGGTCTGGTGCAGGCGCTGCATGATCCGATAGTGCACGTAGGTCGCGCAGCCCTCGTTCATCAGCTTGGTCTGGCCCTGCGGATAGAAGTACTGGGCGATCTGCCGCACGATGCGCAATATCTCGCGCTGCCAAGGCACCAGACGCGGGGCCGACCGTTCCAGGAAGGCCAGGATATTCTCCTGCGGCAGTTGCAGCAGCGCGCGGCGGCGTTCCTCGACGGACTTGTCCTTCTTCTTGGCGCCCTTGTGCGGCACGGTGCGCCACAGATCGTTGAACATCTCCTCGTCGTACTGGCGCCGGTCGCGCGCGCGCTTTTCTTCCATGCGCAGATCGGTGACGCGCTTGCGCGGATAGCGGTGGACCGCGTGGCTCATCAGCGCGTGCGCGGCGTCCAGCAACCGTTCCACCGCCGCCTCGCCGTAGCGCTCCTCGCAGGTGGCGATATAGCCGCGGGCGAATTCCAGATAGTCCAGGATGCCATCGGCATCGGTCCATTGCTGGAACACATAGTTGTTCTTGAAGAAATGGTTGTGGCCGAACGCCGCGTGCGCGATCACCAGCGTCTGCATCGTCGCCGTGTTCTCCTCCATGATGTAGGAGATGCACGGGTTGGAATTGATGACGATCTCGTAGGCCAGTCCCTGCATGCCGGCGCGATACAGCGCCTCGTTGCGGGCGAAATGCTTGCCGAACGACCAGTGCTTGTAGAATAGCGGCATGCCGATCGAGGAATACGCGTCCAGCATCTGCTCGGTGCTGATCACCTCGATCTGGTTCGGATAGACGTCCAGTCCGAGCTCGTTGACCGCCACCGCCTGGATTGCGTCATGCACGCGTTGGATGACGGAGAAGTCCCACTCGGCCCCTTCGAACAACGGCCGATCGACGCGCGTGATGACGTTCATTCGGCTTCGACTCCCGCGGTCTGGCCCGCCGTCTGCCCGGCACCGTTGCGCGGTGCGAACAGTTCCCGGAACACCGGATAGATGTCGCGCCGGTGGCCCACCTTGCGCATCGCCATCGGCGCGCCGGTGCGGCAGATCTCGGTGTAGGTTTGCCACAGGTCGCTTTCGCGACGGATGAATCCGGGCGGGAAATGTTCCGAATCGCGCCCGACCTCGAGATAGGCGTAGTATTGGCACGACGGCAGGATCGAGCCGTTCAGCAGCGCCGCCGTGCGCTCGTTGTCCGACGCCGTGTTGTCGCCGTCCGACGCCTGCGCGGCGTAGATGTTCCACATGTCCGGGTTGTAGCGCTCCCGCACCACGCGCTGCATTTCCTCCAGCGCGGTGGAGACCACGGTGCCGCCGGTCTCCGGGCTGTTGAAGAACGTGTCCTCGTCGACCTCCTGCGCCAAATGCGTGTGGCGGATGAACACGACGTCGACGTTTTTGTAGCGACGCTTCAGGAAGATGTAAAGCAGCACGTAGAACCGCTTGGCCAGGTCCTTCATGTGCTCGGTCATCGAGCCGGACACGTCCATCAGGCAGAACATCACGGCCTGCGCCACCGGCTTCGGATGCGCCTCGAACCGCTTGTAGCGCACATCCAGCGGATCGATGTAGGGGATCAGGGTGGTGCGGCGAAGCTGCCGTTGCAGCTCGGCTTCGAGTGCGATGCGCCGCGCATCGTCCTCGGCGTTCCGGTCGCGCGCACCTGTGTCCAGCGCCCCACTGCCCACGCCGGCGACGCCCGCCGCGGCGGCGTCCAGCTCGGCAATGTCGTCGCGCAGCTTGGCGATCTCGCCCGCCTTCGGCCGCTTCAGCGCGATGCGCCGCGACAGGCTGTTGCGCACCGTGCGCATCAGCGCGAGGTTGGCCGGCGAGCCGGACACGGAATAACCCGCGCGGCTCCAGCTCAGCGCCTCGGCGTCCACCACCTTGCGCTTGGCCAGGTCCGGCAGTTCCAGGTCTTCCAGGAACAGGTCGACGAACTCCTCGCGCGACAGCGCGAAGCGGAAATCGTCCTGGCCCTCGCCATCCGGCGCGCCTTCGCTCCCGGACCCACCGCCGCCGCCGGGCGGGCGCGGGATGGTGTCGCCCTCCAGGTACTCCTTGTTGCCGGGCAGCAGGTAGTCGCGCACCCCGCCGCTGGCACCGCGCCGGAACGACGGCTCCTGCACGCCCTGCGCCGGCAGCGAGACCTCGCCGGCTTCGTCGGCATCCTTGATGCTGCGGCTGGCGGAGCTTTCATGCACCGCCTTGCGGATCAACGACTTCGCTCGCCGCATGAAGCGCTGGCGGTTGGCGAGGTTCTTGCCGCTGGGGTTGAGGCGGCGGTCGACGATGTTCATGAAACGCTTACCCCTGTGGCGCCCTCCGTCATCCGGCCTGCTTCACCCGCATATACCATTCGACCAGGCGCCGCACCTGGCGTTCCGTATAGCCGCGCTCGGTCATGCGCAGCACGAACTCGTCGTGCTTGCGTTCGGTCTCGCCGTCCTTCTTCGAGCCGAAGCTGATCACCGGCAGCAGTTCCTCCACCTGGCTGAACATGCGCCGCTCGATCACCTCGCGGATCTTCTCGTAGCTGGTCCAGGACGGGTTCTTTCCGTTGTTGTTGGCCCGCGTGCGCAAGCTGAATTTTACTACTTCGTTCCGGAAGTCCTTCGGATTGGCGATGCCCGCCGGCTTCTCGATCTTGGTCAGCTCCTGGTTCAGCAGCTCGCGGTTCAGCAACTGGCCGGTGTCGGCATCCTTGAAGTCCTGATCCTCGATCCAGGCATCGGCATAGGCCACGTAGCGGTCGAACAGGTTCTGGCCGTAGTCATGATAGGATTCCAGATACGCCTTCTGGATCTCATTGCCGATGAATTCGGCGTAACGTGGCGCCAGCTCGCCCTTGATGAACTCGAGGTAGCGCTTCTCGGTCTCGGCCGGCAACTGGTCGCGCCGGATCGACTGCTCCAGCACGTACATCAGATGCACCGGATCGGCCGCGATCTCGGTGGTGTCGTGGTTGAACGTGGCCGCCAGCACCTTGAACGCGAAGCGGGTGGACGCGCCGTCCATGCCCTCCTCGACGCCCGCGGCATCCTTGTATTCCTGCAGGCTGCGCGCGCGCGGGTCGGTTTCCTTCAGGCTCTCGCCGTCATAGACACGCATCTTGGCGTAGAGGGTAGAATTCTCATGCCGCTTCAGCCGCGACAGCACGGAAAAGCGGGCCAGCATCTCCAGCGTCGCCGGCGCGCAGGGTGACGCGGAGAGCTCCGAGCCCGACACCAGCTTCTCGTAGATCTTCTGCTCCTCGGTCACCCGCAGGCAGTACGGCACCTTGATGACATAGATGCGGTCGATGAACGCTTCGTTGTTGCGGTTGTTCTTGAAGCTCGTCCACTCCGCCTCGTTGGAGTGGGCCATGATGATGCCGGAGAACGGGATGGCGCCGATATTCTCGGTGCCGATGTAATTCCCCTCCTGCGTCGCGGTCAGCAGCGGGTGCAGCATCTTGATCGGCGCCTTGAACATCTCCACGAATTCGAGCATGCCCTGGTTGGCGCGGTTCAGCCCGCCGGAATAGCTGTACGCGTCCGGATCGTTCTGCGAATGCAACTCCAGCTTGCGGATGTCCACCTTGCCGACGAGGGAAGAAATGTCCTGGTTGTTCTCGTCGCCCGGCTCGGTCTTCGCCACCGCGATCTGGCGCAGCCGCGACGGCATCAGCTTCACCACGCGGAACTTCGTCAGGTCGCCGTCGAACTCGTCCAGCCGCTTGAGGCACCATGGGCTCATGATGCGGGTCAGCCGGCGCTGCGGGATGCCGTAGCGGTCCTCCAGCAGCTTGCCCATCTTGTCGGGATCGAACAGCCCCAGCGGGCTCTCGAACACGGGGCTGACCTCGCTGCCGGCCTTCAGGACGTAGATGGGATAGGTTTCCATCAGCGCCTTCAGCCGCTCGGCCAGGGACGATTTTCCTCCGCCGACCGGGCCGAGCAGATACATGATCTGCTTGCGCTCCTCGAGCCCCTGGGCGGCATGGCGCAGGAAGCCGACGATGCGCTCGATCGTCTCCTCCATGCCGTAGAACTCGGAGAACGAGGGATACAGCCGCATGGTGCGGTTCATGAACATGCGCCCGAGGCGCGCGTCCTTCGAGGTGTCCACCATCTCCGGCTCGCCGATCGCCGCCAGCAGCCGCTCGGTCGCGGTTGCGTACGACATCGGGTTGGCGCGGCAGGCGTCCAGGTACTCCGCGAGCGTCAGCTCAGCGTCGCGATGCGCCTCGAAGCCACGCGCATAGGCGGCGAACAGGTCATCGGCCGTGTGCATCGGTGCCCCCTTAGGCATGGTTGTCACCGTGTCGGGAGATGCAAGATGGATGCGAGCCTAGCCCGCTACGCCGACACCCCGTCAATGATAATCGTGGGGGTGCGGCGCTTATCGGGAAAAAGTGTGGTTTTTGAGTGGCCATGCGGGACTCTCCAAAATATATGGGCGCCCGAGTCGCAATGCCCAAGGGGGGACTGCGACCCCGGGGATGACGATGGATGACGACTGGGGAGATGACCGCTGGCGGGACGACCGCTGGCGGAATGACGACTCGGGGGAATCAGGACGGCGCCAAGGTGGGGATGGGCGCGGCCTGGGGCAGGGTGGGTGACGCCCGCCGCGCGTTCTGCTCCTGGCGGCAAGGAATTTCGTGAGTCAGGACGTCGCGGCATATAAACCGACTCCGTGTCCTGTGGCGTCAGCCGGTGTGGAGACGCCGGGAACTGTGCAACCTACATCCGTATGCTTAATAATCCATTAAGATTTTAGTCCTGACGGTGAGTCCGATGAGCGGTTGGTCACACCGATTGGGTAAGCGCGCGGCACTCTGGCGGCCCCGGGGGCATCCTCTGCCCGAACACTGAGCAACCGGCGCTGGGCAACCCATGGCTACTCGCCCGGAGCGGGGTCAGGCGGCGCGCTGCCATGCACGGCGCGCAACACGGTTTCCTCGGTCTCGGTGCCCGGCGGCGGGAATGCGCTGTCGGCTAGAAGTCGTATGGTTTGGCGCATCTGCGCGATATAGCGCCGGCAGGCGTCGCATTGGCGCAGGTGCCAGCGCACCCCCAGCCAGCCGCGCACCGACAGGCGGCGCTCCAGATAGTCGGTCACCAGCTCGCTTACGTCTCTGCAGGTCGGCACGTCCTGGTCTCTCTTTACCTTCTCTCGTTCCACCGCGGTCGCCCGAGGACCGGCTCTCTCTCTCCCCGCGGCCCTCCGCGGTTCGGCTGCCTCCCCCCGCGGTCGCCCACGGACTGTCCCAATACAATCTTGGACACCCCAGCCGCCAAGACGTTACACCATCCCCGGTCTCCCGGTCACCGGGCCAGGCGGAGGGGCGAGGGCGCATGCGCACGGCCGAATTCGACGATCCGGCGTTCCTGGCGCGGCTCCGGGCGGGAGAGGACGGCGCCTACCGGCAGTTGATCCGCCGGTTCCATGCGTCCTTGGTGTCGGTCGCCAACTCGATCATCGGCAGCCGCGCCCAGGCGGAGGAGGTGGTGCAGGACGCTTGGCTGGCAGTGTTCAATGGGATCCGCCGCTTCGAGGGCCGCTCCAGCCTGGACACTTGGCTATTCTCCATCGTGCTGAACCGCGCGCGCACCCGCGCCGGGCGCGAGAAGCGGCTGGTCGGACTGCCAGGGATCCTCGACGGCGCCCAGGGCAACGAGCGGGCGGTTGATGTGACCGAATTCCAGGCCGACGGCCACTGGGTCGAGGCGCCCCGGCTGTGGGACGAGATCAACCCGGAGCGGGTGGTCGCGGGCCGGCAGCTCTGGACCCATGTGCAGGCGGCGATCGAGCGTCTGCCCGCCGGCCAGCGCGCGGTGATCATCCTGCGCGACATGGAGGGCAGCGAGGCGGAGGAGGCCTGCGCCCTGCTCGGCATCAGCGCGGAGAACCAGCGCGTGCTGCCGCACCGCGCCCGCGGCCGGATCCGCAAGACCATCGATGCGCTGGTTGCCGGCGCGGCGCCCACCCCAGCCCCGGCACTGCCATCGACCGCCGGAAGCCCGCCGCCGCGCCGCGGTCCGGCCGCCGCGCTGGGCCGGCTGATCGCGTGGGCGCGGGGTTGGCAGAAGGGCTTGGCAATCGGGTGAAGGAAGCAAGGTCAGGGCTCTGCCCTGAAACCCGCCAGGGGGCTTTGCCCCCTGGACCCCCACCCCCCGGGTCAAGTGCCCGGGGGCAGGCGCCGGCAGCGGCCTCTGGACTCCATTTTTTGGATGTGGGGCACGGGAGGGGGGTCCCCCTCCCGTGCCCCACATTCAAAGAGCGGGTTCCAAGGGCCGCTGCCCTTGGTGGGGTTCTAAGGGGCAAAGCCCCTTGGCGGGGTCCAGGGGCGGAGCCCCTGGCCTTGCTTCCTACGTCCGACTGCCCGGCTTGCTCACCAGCTCCAGCAGCGGCAGCAGCACGGCGTCGCGGTCGCGCACCAGGGTCGCCATGTCGCGTCCGCGCGCCTCCGCCGCCACCCCCTCGATCAACTGCAGGCAGACCGCGTCGGTCAGTTCCGGCGTGCCCATGGTCCGCCACCATGCCTCGAACGCGGGGCGGAACTGGGCGAGCATGTGCGTCATGCCGCCCTCGCCGCCGCCGAGGTGGAACGTCATGTGCGGCCCCATCGCCGCCCAGCGCAGGCCCGGCCCGGCGCTGATCGCGGTGTCGACGTCCTCCACGCTGGCCAGCCCGGTGACGACGGCGTTGATCGCCTCGCGCCACAGCGCCGCCTGCAGCCGGTTGGCGAGATGGCCCGGCGCCTCCTTGCGGATGTGGATCGGCCGCTTGCCGATGTGGCGGTAGAAGTCGAGGCACCAGTCCACCGTTGCCGGCGCGGTGTCCTTGCCGCCCACCACCTCGACCAGCGGGATCAGGTGCGGCGGGTTGAACGGGTGGCCGATCGCCATGCGCGACGCGCTCGCCACGCCCGGCTGTAGATCGCTCATCATCAGGCCGGAGGAGCTGGACGCCAGGATCGCCCGCGGCGGCAGCGCCGCGTCGATCTCGGCATAGAGGGCGCGCTTGATCTCCAGCCGCTCCGGCGCGTTCTCCTGGACGAATTCCGCCCGGTCCACCGCTGCGACCGGCGAGGCATGGAAGGTCCAGCGATCCGGCGCCGCGTCGGCCGCCATACCCAGGCGATGCAGCGTCGGCCAGGCGTCCGCGACGTAGCGGCGTACGTAGGCCTCGGCCGCCGGGTTCGGGTCCTGCACCGCGACAGACAGGCCGCGCGCCAGGAACAGCGCAGTCCAGCTCGCACCGATCGTGCCGGCCCCCAGCACTGCGACATGTTTGATCTGATCGGGCTTTGACATGGTGCCCTCCTTTGGCTGCGATGCATTGTTTGGTCCATTGCTTTCTCGCCCGCCGGCGCTTTCCCGATCTATCGTGTGGCGATACGGTGACCCCAATGCGAACCCCGAGCGAATCGGGTACGATCACCGACCGTTACGGATACACCCGGGGGAGTCTCACCATGTCCGAGACCACGCGACGTACTCTGTTCGCGCTTGCCTTCAGCACCGCCACCCTTCTCGCCGCCGGTCAGGCGGCGGCGCAGCGCACGTTGGTGATGTATTGCGGTGTCGACGAGAAATGGTGCCGCAGCATGGCCAACACCTACCAGAAGGAGACCGGCGTCCAGATCGACATGACCCGCATGAGCGCCGGCGAGATTTTTGCTCGTATCCGCGCCGAGAAGGACAACCCGCACGGTGACATCTGGTGGGGTGGCACCGGCGACCCACATCTGCAGGCCGCCGACGAGGGCCTGACCGAGCCGTATCAATCGCCGGTGCTGCCCAAGCTGCGCGACTGGGCGCAGCGCCAGGCGCAACGCTCGCAGTACCGCACCGTCGGGATCTACCTCGGCGCGCTGGGCTTCGGTTACAACACGGAGGACATGAAGCGGCGCAAGCTGACGCCGCCCGCCTGCTGGGCCGACCTGATCAAGCCCGAGTTCAAGGGCGAGGTGCAGATGGCGGACCCGAATTCGTCGGGCACGGCGTGGACCATGCTCGCCACCATCGTGCAGTTGATGGGGGAGGCGAAGGCGTTCGACTACATGAAGGCATTGAACCGTAACATCAACGAATACACCAAGGCCGGCGCAGCGCCCGCGCTCGCCGCCGGGCAGGGCGAGACGCTGATTGGCATCGCCTTCCAGCACGACATCATCGATGTGGCCGAGCACCACAAGCCGGTCGCCGTGGTCTCGCCCTGCGAGGGCACTGGTTACGAGATCGGCTCGATGAGCCTGATCAAGGGCGGGCGGCACCTGGACGAGGCGCGCAAGTTCTACGACTGGGCGCTGACCGTGCCGGCGCAGAAGCTCGCCGCGCCGTCCGGCAGCTTCCAGATCCCGTCGAATCCGGAAACGCCGGTGCCGCCGGAGGCCCCCGATCTGTCGAAGATCAAGCTGATCGAATACGATTTTGCGACCTATGGCTCGTCGGCCACGCGCGCGCGGCTGCTGGGACGCTGGACCAACGAGGTGAAGAACGCGCCGAAGTAATCCCCCGAAGTTGCAGACGACGAAATAGTAGATGCGGCGCGCGCTGTTGGTCTGGCTGGTCGTCGCCTGGGCGGGTCTGCTGGTGGTGCCCTGGTACGGGCTGGACGACGGGATTTCGCCGGTGGCGATGCTGGCGGGCCGTGCCTGGTTGTGGCCGCTGGCCGCGCCGCTGCTGCTGGCGACGTGGGCCGCGGTCGGACGGGCGCGGCGGGGCGCGCACCAGGATAAACGCAAGGCCGGGGAAGCCAAAGACTCTCCCCCTCCCTCAAGGGGAGCGGGAGAAGGTTCGCCGACCCATGCCTATCCTGATCCCCGAGACGTCCGGCCGCGTGTCCTGGCGGCCGCCGGTGCCGCCGGGCTGGTCTGGCTCGCGATCGAGGCCTTCGCGATCGTGCAGCATGGCTGGGGCCTCGCCTGGCTGACCGCGCTGCTCGGTCCGGGACCGGATCAACCGGCGCTGGGCTGGGGTGCGGTGCTCTATGCCGCCAGCTGCACGATGCTGATGGCCGTGGGGCTGGCACGCCAGGGCCTGTGCAAGGGCGACGTGTTCGTCGTCGGCGCGCTGCTGACAGTCGTTGGGGTGACAGCGCTGTTCGTGTTCTACCCGGTAATCTGCATCCTGCTGTCGGCATTGCGAGACAATGTCGGCAGGTTCGCCCCCGAGCTGTTCGCGCAAAAACTGTTCAGCGCGTCGATCTGGGGTGTGGGCTGCGTCACCGGTGAGGGCGCTTGCGGCGTGGCGTGGCACACCGTTGCGCTGGCGGTGCTTGTAGGTCTGCTGACCACGCTGCTGGGCTTGGCCTTCGCGCTGGTGGCGAACCGAACGCGGCTGCCGCTGAAGCCCGTGCTGCGCGCGCTGGCGATCCTGCCGGTGATCACGCCGCCGTTTGTCATCGGCCTGGCGCTGATCCTGCTGTTCGGCCGCGCCGGCGTGGTAACGATCTGGCTCGATAACATGTTCGACATCCCACGCAGCCGCTGGATCTACGGCCTGCCCGGCATCGCCATCTCCCAGGTGCTGGCGTTCACCCCGATCTCGTTCCTGATGGTCACCGGTGTTCTCCAGGGCGTCAGCCCCAGCCTGGAGGAAGCCGCACAGACGCTGCGCGCGCATCCCTGGCGCGTCTTCCGCACGATCACCTGGCGGTTGATCCGCCCGGGACTGGCGAACGCGTTCCTGATCGGCTTCATCGAGAGCATGGCGGATTTCGCCAATCCGCTGGTGATCGGCGGCAACTTCAACGTGCTGTCGACCGAGATCTTCTTCGCCGTGGTCGGCGCCGCACACGACCAGGGGCGCGCGGCGGTGCTGGCGATCGTTCTGCTGGCGTTCACGCTTTCGGCTTTCGTGGCCCAGCGGCTGTGGATCGGGCGGCGCAGCTACGCGACGTTGACCGGCAAGGGCGACGCGGGCCTGCCGGGCGAGCTGCCAGGCCCGCTGCGCGCGCTATGTCTGGGCGCGATCCTGCCCTGGTTGGTGCTGACTGTCGCGGTCTACGGCATGATCCTGGCCGGCGGCTTCGTCGTCTCGATCGGGCGCGACAACACGCCGACGCTGGAGTATCTGTGGACCGCGTTCTCGTTCGAGAAGGGCGTCGCCGGCTGGTTCCTGTCGGGCTCGGCCTGGCCGTCCTTCGTCACCACGATCGAGCTGTCGCTGATCGCCATGCCGTTCACCGCGGCGCTCGGGCTGCTGACCGCCTGGCTGCTGGACCGGCAGAGTTTCCCGGGGCGCCGCAGCTTCGAGTTCCTTGTGATGATGAGCTTTGCCATTCCCGGCACGGTGATCGGCGTCGCCTACATCCTGGCGTTCAACGTGCCACCGGTGTCCTTGACTGGGACCGGAACGATCATCGTCATCTCGTTCGTGTTCCGCAACCTGCCGGTGGGAATCCGCGCCGGGCTGGCCAATCTCAGCCAGATCGACCGCAGCCTGGACGAGGCGTCGCTGACCCTGGGCGCGCATGCGCCCGGCACGTTGCTGCGCGTCCTGCTGCCGCTGATGCGCCCGGCGGTGGTGACCGCGATGGTCTACAGCTTTGTCGCCGCGGTCACCGCGGTCTCGGCGGTGATCTTCCTGACCACTGGGGCCTACAACCTCGCCACCGTCTATATCGTCGGTCGCGTCGATGTCGGCGACCTGGGGGTGGCGATCGTGTATTCCGCCGTGCTGATCGTGTTCATGCTGCTGGTGCTGCTGGTGATCCAGGCGCTGGTCGGCGAGCGCCGGCTCGGTCGGCGGACCGAGGCGCGGCCCGCCACCACCGTCGTTGCGGTGCAGGGATGAGCGCGCCGGCGGTCGAGTTCCACGCGGTCAGCAAGCGTTACGGCCCGGTCGTCGCGGTGGACGAGGTCAGCTTCGCCATCGCGCGCGCCAGCCTGGTGACGCTGCTGGGCCCGTCCGGCTGCGGCAAGACCAGCACGCTGCGGTTGATCGCCGGCCTGGAGCAGCCCAGCGCCGGGCGCATCATGATCGGTGGCGCCGATGTCACCACGCTGTCGGCGGCCGAGCGAGACGTGTCGATGGTGTTCCAATCCTACGCGCTGTTCCCCCACATGACGGTGCTGGAGAATGTCTGCTACGGCCTGCGCGCCGGCGGCACGCGGCGGGGGCGAGCGCGGGAGCAGGCAGCGGCGAAGCTCGCGCTGGTGGGCCTGGCCGGCTACGAGCATCGCCTGCCGAGCGAACTGTCCGGCGGCCAGCAGCAGCGCGTCGCCGTCGCCCGCGCCATCGTGCTGGAGCCGCAGGTGCTGCTGTTCGACGAGCCGTTGTCTAATCTGGACGCCAAGCTGCGTCGGCGGGTGCGTGAGGAGATCCGCGCCTTGCAGCAGGACCTGGCGTTGACCGTGGTCTACGTCACGCATGACCAGGAGGAGGCGCTGGCGGTGTCCGACCGGATCATCGTCATGAACACCGCGCGCATCGCGCAGGACGGCACGCCGCGATCGCTGTACGAGCGGCCGAACAGCCATTTCGTCGCCGATTTCATCGGCGACGCCAACCTTCTGCCGGTGACGATCGAGCGCCACGATGGCGAGCAGGCAGTGGTGCGCATCGGGCCGGCGGTCATTAAGTTATTGCATCACGGCGTGCCGCCCGGACCGGCGGAGCTCGCAATCCGCCCGCGTGCCGTGCGGCTTGGGGCCGATCGCGGCGAGCTGACCGGGCGGATCGCCAAGGCGGCCTACCTGGGCGATCACATGGAGTATCAGGTCGCCGTCGACGGGCTGGCGAAGGAACTGTTCGTGATCGATGCGAATGTTGCGGTACCGCTGGACACGGGCGCCAGCGTGGGGATCGTGCTGGACGCCGACGGGGCCGCGCTCGTCCCGCCATGACTGTGGCGTTACTACGCTCGGTCCCGTCTTGACAGCAGCGGCGCCACGCTCGTTCCCGTCTTGACTGTGGCGGCACCACGTTGGTCGCGTCGGCGTCAAGGCGGCGCCATGGTCGGGCCGCCTTGACGCCGGCGCGCCACCTTCGCAGGGTCGCCGTCGGCCGAACCGGAGGGAGCGTGCCAGACGAAGTTCCCGCAGATACCCGTCCCGCGGCGGAGAGCGTGCAGCTCGATTGGCCGCAGGCGCACGCGCATCTGGCGGCGCACGGCCACGCGCTGGAACTCGATCAGCCGCCGCGTCAATTTGCCGGCGGCCTTGCCAACCTCAACTTTCTGATCCGGCTCGACGGTGCACCGGCGGTGCTGCGCCGCCCGCCGTTGGGCGAACTGCCGGCCGGCAGTCACGACATGGCGCGCGAGCATCGCATCCTGAGCCGCCTGCCCGACGTGCTGGCGTTCGTGCCGCGCAGCCTGTTCCTGTGCACCGATGCCGCGGTGCTTGGCGCGCCGTTCCAGATCCTGCAATACCGCCCGGGACTGGTGATCCGCGAGCACGTGCCACCCGACCTTGCCGCGCGCCCCGGGTTGGGCGCGCGGCTGTCGCAGGTGCTGCTGGAGACGATCGCGGCGATCCATGCGGTCGACACGGCGGCGATCGGTCTCGACGAGCTTGGCCGCCCGGACGGGTTCCTGGAGCGCGCGGTGTCCGGCTGGCGCCGGCGCGGGCTGGCGGCGAAAGAAGACGGCACCGACGCGCTGCACGCCGCGCTGGGCACCTGGCTGGAGGCGCATCTGGTGCCGGATGGCAAGCCTGGGCTGCTGCACAACGATTTCAAGCTGAACAACATGATCCTGGACCGGATCGATCTGTCGCCGGTCGCGGTGGTGGACTGGGACCAGGGCACTCGCGGCGACCCGCTGTTCGATTTCGCCACCCTTCTTAGCTATTGGGTGCACGCCGAGGACCCACAGCCGATGCACGACATGGCGCAGATGCCCGCGGTCGAGGCGCATCTGTGTTCGCGCGCCGAGGCTGTGGCATCCTACGCGCGGCTGACCGGGCGCGACGTGTCCGACTTCCTGTTCCACCGCGTGCTGGCGATGTACAAGCTGGGCGTTATCTTCCTGCAGCTTGGCCTGCGCTGGCGAACCGGGGCCACCACGGATCCGCGCTATGCGCCGTTGTCGGCGATCGGCACGGGCATCCTGGAATTCGCCCACGAGATCGCCCAGGGCCACGCGTTCTGATGCGCACCGATCACCACCCCGCATCTTCCTCGACCTCCCGCCCCTCATGGCCGGGCTTGACCCGGCCATCCCCGCACGACCGGTGCTGCGCGGATGGCCCGGTCAAGCCCGGCCATGACGGGTAGAGAGGGGCGCGCATTGAAGGCACCCAAACAATGGACTTCTCCCTCTCCGCCGACCTGCAAGAGCTGCAAGCCCGCACCCGGGCTTTCATCCGAGACCGGATCATTCCGCTGGAATCCGATCCGCGCCAGACCCGCCACGGCCCGACCGACGACTTCCGCCGTGAGCTGAACGCACTCGCCGCCGAGGCAGGGCTGCTCGCCCCGCATGTCGGCACCGACTACGGCGGCCTCGGCCTGAACAATGTCGGCCGCGCCATCGTCTTCGAGGAATCCGGCTACTCGCTGCTCGGCCCGCTGGCGATGAACATCTTCGCCCCCGACGAGGGCAACATGCACCTGCTGGAGGCCGTGGCGACCGAGGAACAGAAGGACCGCTGGTTGCGCCCGCTGGCCCGCGGCGAAATCCGTTCCTGCTTCTGCATGACCGAACCCGCGCCGGGCGCCGGGTCGGATCCGTCCGCGCTGAACACGACGGCGGTGCAAGACGGCAACCACTACGTCATCAACGGAACGAAATGGTTCATCACCGGCGCGGATGGTGCCGGCTTCGCGATCATCATGGCGAAGGGCGAGGACGGCAACGCAACGATGTTTCTCGCCGACATGGACACGCCGGGTATCGAGGTCGTGCGTGCGATGAACAGCCTGGACACCGCGTTCCCCGGCGGCCACGCGGTGGTGCAGTTCAACAATCTTCGTGTCTCAGCCGGCGATATTCTGGGCGAGCCGGGCAAGGGATTCCGCTATGCCCAGGTGCGCCTGGCCCCGGCGCGGCTGACGCACTGCATGCGCTGGCTGGGCGCGGCACGGCGCGCGCACCACATCGCCTCGCACTATGCGGGCCAGCGCGAGGTGTTCGGCCACAAGCTGGTCGCACATGAAGGCGTCGGCTTCATGCTGGCCGACAACGAGATCGACATCCGCATGAGCCGCCTGGCGATCTGGCACACCGCCTGGGTGTTGGACCAGGGCGCGCGCGGCACGACGGAGTCGTCCATCGCGAAGGTGTTCTGCTCCGAGGCGATCTGGCGCGTTGTCGATCGCTGCGTACAGGTGATGGGCGGCCAGGGCGTGACAGACGAAACGCTGGTGGCACGAATCTTCAACGAGGTGCGCGGCTTCCGCATCTACGACGGCCCCTCCGAGGTGCACCGCTGGTCGGTGGCCCAGCGCGTCGCGCGCCAGGGCGCCAACTGGTGAGCGACTTCGATCTGACCGGCAAGGTCTGCGTCGTCACCGGCGCCGGGCGCGGCATCGGCCGGGGCATCGCCGAGAGCCTGGCGCGGTACGGCGCGACCGTGGTGCTGAGCGGACGGACCGCGGCGACGCTGGCCGACGCTGCCGCCGCGATCGGCGCCGCGGCGAGCACGCAGGTCGCCGATGTGACGCGCGAGGCGGACGTGATCGCGTTGCGCGACGCGGTGCTGGCGCGGCACGGCCGCATCGACGTGCTGGTGAACAACGCCGGCATCGACCCGGTCTGGCGCGGCATCGAGAAGACCAGCCTGGCAGACTGGCAGGCGATCATCGACACCAACCTGACCGGCACGTTCCTGTGCTGCAAATACCTCGGCAGCGCGATCGGGCAGGGCGGCTCGGTGATCAATGTCAGCTCGATCGCCGGGCGTGTCGGGGTGACGCGCTCGGTGCCTTACTGCGCTTCGAAGGGCGGTGTGGAGCTGCTGACCAAGGCGCTGGCGCTGGATTGGGCCAAGCGTGGGGTGCGGGTGAACTGCCTTGCGCCCGGTTATGTCGATACCGATCTGACCCATGCGTTGCTGTCGCACGAGGTGCACGGCAAGCCGTTCCTGGATCATATCCCGCTCGGCCGCTTTGGCACGCCGCGGGAGATGGGGGGCGCGGTGGTGTTTCTGGCGTCGGATGCGTCGACATATATGACCGGGCAGAGCCTGGTGGTGGATGGCGGCTGGACGGCGGATTAGCAGCATGGACCATTTGCGAGGCAAGCGGCTAGAAGGGTTGTGGTGGCAACCAGGAGAGCCTGACAACAAGATGGGGGGAGTGTTGGAGATAGAGCCCAGTAATCATGGGAAACTGACACTGATCAGCGATCGAACGCCGCCGCAAGATTGGGCGCAAGGGGAGCGAACCTTTTATGGCAAAATATCATCAGGATACGATTACGAAGTCACCTTGCTCAAGACCATCATGCATCGAGGATGGCCACGATATTCCACCGCCGCACCGCAGAGGAAGGTGGAGGCAGAACTATTTACTAACGAGATCGTTGTCGGAGCACACGTTCAGTCGGTTTCCGATCCCCTGATTACGAGAGCGCGCATCAGATTAACGGGATTCTCTCAATGGTGCGACGACTCCGGGATGACAGGACGCGTCGTTATTACCGAAGAGGGGACGATCAAGTATGGTCGCTGACTCTGACGTACAGATCGGCTCTCAGCCCATGGTACCCTCTCGGCAGTGGCAGAAAATTGCGCTTTCGATGTGACTACGACGGACCTGCTGCCTTTGCCAACACAAAAGAGGTGACATTACGTGAAATTAATCGATTGGAACTGGATTTTGGCCAGCCGATATCTATCGCGGAGCTTCACAACGAACTTACCATCTGGCAAACCTTCTTCACGCTGGCCCTGCGGCAGGCAGTCTACCTCGATGACGCTCGCTTTTCAATCGCGGATAAGGCAAAGGGCACGACCCCATTTGGCCTAATGGTTCCAGGGAGACGGGATCCCGCCTCGATCGCTCGCCAGAACCATGATTACATTCTGTTTACGAAAGGGCAACTCGGGAATCGTTTGGCAGGCTGCCTGCGATCGTGGCGGGAGAATTACGAGGGTTTAATGAACGCAATGCTCTTGTTCGCCGGAACATCGTATCAGAGTGACAGCTATATCCACGCAAGGTTGCTCGCATACTTGCAGGCGTTGGAAGTCCTGCACCGAGAGCGATTCACAGCTTCGCGCGACCTTACGCTGGTGGGGAGGTTAAGCGAGTTATTCGAGAGTTATCCTAAATCCCTGACACCTATATTCCCCGCCGGGCTGGGTGATATGGGTTTGCTAAAGGACGTGAGGAATTACTTGACACACTACAGTAGACCCAAATCGCTCGGGAGCGACATATTATGGTCAAGACGGCTGCTGATCCTTTTTGAAAAGACCCGCCTGTTCGCGGAGGTGTGTCTTCTTGGGGTGATGGGGCTGAGTGATGACGAGATACGGGAGCACCTCCGCACTTTCGAGCCCTACGTTGGATGGAGTCACGAAAAGCACCGCTGAGGACACCGCCTCCCGCGAATTCAAAGCGTCAACGGCAATTTTGCCTCAATCATTATGCGCGATCCGACGGCCAACAGCGCCGTGGGGCGCCGCACCTACTCCCACGGCGCCTTGGTCTGCATCAGCCGGCGCAGCGCGGCATTCGGCCGAGGCGGCGCATCCAGCAGCTCGACGAAACGAGCGTAGGTTGCCGCACCTACCCGCAGCACTGTCTGGTCGAGCAATGCCTCCTCGGCGGCGCGGCGCGACGCTTCCAGCATGAAGTCGGAGCGGCTCTTGCCCTGGGCCAAGGCGGCGCGGTCGATCAGCGCGCGTTCATCGGGGCGGACGCGGATGTTGATGACGCCGCTGCGTACGGCGGGCTGGGTGTGACTTGTGGTGACGGCACGCGCCATGATGGTCTCTTGATGACGCCACGCTAGGGTGATGTGTGGACCTTGTCCATACGGAGTCCAGCATTGCCTGCCCGTCGCCATATTGCGAGCAACGACCGCTGCCTCCAGCGATTGCCGGCGCGCTTCGGCCGCGAACCCACGTTCCTGCGGGCGATCTGGCGCGTACGTTCGGTTGATGCGCGACAAGGCCAGCGTCCCACGCGATACCCGACGGACGGACCATGATACGCCGCACCGTATCGCGGAAGCCGCCCACCCCCGGCTGGACGCCCAAGCCATTCCGCGCCAACACTCCGCGCCAAGCGACCCACCGGGAGAACATCCATGCGCAGCGCCGTCATCGTCTGCACCGCGCGCACGCCGATCGGCCGCGCCTATCGCGGCGCGTTCAACGACACCCAGTCGCAGACGCTGGGCGGCCACGTCATCGCCGCCGCCGTGCAGCGCGCCGGCGTCGCCCCCGCCGAGGTGGACGACGTGGTGATGGGCGCCGCGCTGCAGCAAGGCGCACAGGGTTTTAACCTCGCTCGCCAGTGCGCGCTCGCCGCCGGCCTGCCGGACAGCGTCGCCGGCATGACGGTGGATCGGCAGTGTTCGTCCGGGCTGATGGCGATCGCCACCGCGGCGAAGCAGATCAACGCTTTGAAGTTCTTTGGGCTCTTGAGCATCTGGTGGTCCTGGCATTGTCAGGCGGCGGCGCTATCACGCGTCAATCGAGCGCCGCCCCCCTCCCCCCCCCCGCCGACATCGACCGGTAGTGTGACGCCCGCGCAAATCACGGTTGACCGCCAGATACAGGCCGCCAAGTTGATCCGCCAGGTCCGTCCGACATACCCGCCGCTCGCCAAGCAGGCGCGCGTTCAAGGCACGGTCGAGCTCAGCGCCGTCATCGCAAAGGATGGCACGGTCCAGCAGTTGCACGTCATGCTTGGCCATCCCCTGCTGGTGCAGGCGGCTCTTCAAGCGGTGGAACAGTGGGTGTACGCCCCGACCTTGATTAATGGCGAACCGATGTTAGTACTCACGACGATCGACGTGAATTTCACACTGGCCCCATGACCGGACTGTTGGTGGCCAGCCAGCATTCGTGCGGCCGGGAGCGCAATGATATCTTGCAATGTCAGGCCGGTGCGGATCGACGACGACATGCAGATCGTGGTCGGCGGCGGGCTGGAGAGCATCTCGCTGGTACAGACGCCGCAGATGAACCGCAACCGCGGGCAGGACCCGGCGTTGGTCGAGCGCATCCCCGCGCTTTACATGGCGATGATCGAAACCGCCGAGATCGTCGCCGACCGCTACAACATCGCGCGCGACGCGCAGGACGAATATGCGTTGCGCTCGCAGCAGCGCACCGCGGCGGCGCAACAGGCTGGGCGGTTCGACGACGAGATCGTATCGCTGCCATCCACCATGCTGGTCACCGACCGCGCCACCGGCGCCACGTCGCCGAAGCAGGTGACGCTCGGCAAGGACGAGGGCAACCGTCCGGACACCACGCTGGAGGGGCTGGCCGCGCTGAAGCCGGTGTTCGCCGACGGGCAGCGCGTGAAGGCGGGGCAGTACATCACCGCCGGCAACGCGTCGCAGTTGTCCGACCGCGCCTCGGCCGCGGTGCTGATGGAGGCGAAGGAGGCGGAGCGTCGCGGCCTGCAGCCGCTCGGCATCTATCGCGGCATGGCGGTGGCGGGGTGTGCGCCGGACGAGATGGGCATCGGCCCGGCGTTCGCGGTGCCGAAGCTGCTGGCGAAGCACGGGCTGACGGTGGACGACATCGGATTGTGGGAGCTGAACGAGGCGTTCGCCTGCCAGTTGATCTATTGCCGCGACCGGCTCGGCATCGATCCGGACAAGTTGAACGTCGATGGCGGGGCGATTGCGATCGGCCACCCGTATGGCATGTCGGGCGCGCGAATGACCGGGCACGCGCTGATCGAGGGCAAGCGGCGCGGCGCGAAATACGTCGTGGTGACGATGTGCGTCGGCGGCGGCATGGGCGCGGCGGGGCTGTTCGAGGTGGCGTGAGGCGCGGCATCCGCCGCGCGCCACGTCATTGCGAGGAGCGACGAAGCAATTTCTTCCTGGCCGCTCACGCCCCGGCCTGCATGAGCGGGTAGAGCCTTGTGATCGATGGCGGGTGGACGGCGGATCAGGTCAGCCCGGTGCGTCCGTCGCGGGCGTTGTCTCTGCCACAGCCTTTGCCGCCCTGCTTGCCTGTTTCTTTGCCCGCTTCATGGCGACCATGTCTTCGATGCTTCGCACGACATCGGGCGCATCCCTGCCGAACGCCTTGGCGTAGAGCGTGGCGATGAATTGTGGCAGCGGTTGCTTCCAGGGCTCCTGAAGGTGGTTGTCCAGGCCGCCGAGTTTCTTCGGATTCATGCCGAGTTTGCGGGCCATCTGCACGTGGGCATGTGACAAGTGGTGTCGCCGTCGCGCCTCGATCCAAGGTTGCAATTTGCTAGGTATAAATTTTTGTGCCTTTGCCACGCGCCCGACTCCACATCACACGATTGCCAGGGTGGCCGACGCACCGTGCCTGTCAATCCACACTGGCGTCGGCGGTGCGGTGGAGGGCGCCCGCCGTCGCCATCCCCGCCCCGATCCGCTACCCTCAGCCCACCAAACCAGGAGACCTGAGCCATGACCGAAGCCTGCATCGTCGGCTGGGCGCATTCGCCGTTCGGCAAGCTGGAAGACCCCGACATCGAATCGCTGATCGGCCGCGTCGCCGGCGCGGCGATCGAGGACGCCGGCATCGCCCCCGGCGACATCGATGGCATCTTCGTCAGCCTGTTCAACAACGGGTTTTCCAAGCAGGACTTCCCGGCCTCGCTGGTGCTGCAGCATGTGCCGGAGCTGCGCTTCAAGCCGATCACGCGGTTCGAGAACGCCTGCGCCTCCGGTTCCGCCGCGGTGCATGGCGCGCGCGACTTCCTCGGCGCCGGGCGCGGCCGCTTCGCCCTGGTGATCGGCGTCGAGAAGATGACCGCCACGCCAGGCGCCGAGGTCGGCGAGATCCTGCTGAAGGCCAGCTACCAGAAGGAGGAAGCCGACATCCCCGCGGGCTTCGCCGGCGTGTTCGGGCGCATCGCCGACGGCTATTTCCAGCGCTACGGCGACCAATCCGACGCGCTGGCGGCGATCGCGGCAAAGAACCACAAGAACGGCGTCGACAACCCCTATGCGCAGATTCGCAAAGACCTTGGCTTCGCCTTCTGCCGCACGGTGTCGGAGAAGAACCCCTACGTCGCGCCACCACTGAAGCGCACGGATTGCTCGCTGGTCTCGGACGGCGCCGCGGCACTGGTGTTGGCCGATGAGGACACCGCGCGCGCGATGGGCAAGGCGGTCCGCTTCCGTGCCGCCGTGCAGGTGAACGATTTCCTGCCGATCAGCAAACGCGATATCACGCGCTTCGAGGGTGCGGCCGAGGCGTGGCAGCGCGCGCTCTCGGCGGCGGATGTCAAACTTCAAGACCTGTCCTTCGTCGAATCGCATGACTGCTTCACCATTGCCGAACTGCTGGAATACGAGGCGATGGGCCTGACGCCGGTGGGGCAGGGGGCGCGGGCGGTGCTGGAGGGCTGGACGGCGAAGGACGGCAGGCTGCCGGTCAATCCCTCGGGTGGGCTGAAGGCGAAGGGCCATCCGATCGGTGCCACCGGCGTATCGATGCACGCGATCACCGCAATGCAGCTTACCGGCCAGGCCGGCGGGATGCAGTTGCCGAAGGCCGATCTCGGCGCAGTGTTCAACATGGGCGGCGCTGCGGTGGCGAACTACGTTTCGATCCTGGAGAAGTTGCACTGATCCCGACCAGCAACCTCGCGCATCTGCTGCTGCAGACCGCGCGGCGTTTTCCCGATCGGCCGGCGATCATCTGGCGCGAGCAGACCTGGACCTGGGCGCAATTTGCCGCCCGCGTCCAGGCGGCCGCCGGGGCGCTGGCGGCGCGTGGCGTGCGGCACGGCGACCGCGTGCTGCTGCACGCGCGCAACTCCAACGCCGTATTGGAGACGATGTTCGCGTCCTGGATGCTCGGCGCGGTGTGGGTTCCGACGAATTTCCGTCTGACCCCGCCGGAGGTGGCGTATCTGGCGAAGTCATCCGGCGCCGCGGTGCATATCTTTGATCCGGTCTATCCCGATCACCAGGCGGCGGCCAAAGCGGAAAACCCGGCCTGCCGGCTGGAGATTCTCATTGGTGCCGAGTGGGACGGACTGGCGGCGGACGGCAAACCGACGGAACGCGCGGCGGATGTGGCGCGCGACCATCCGGCATGGTTCTTCTACACCTCCGGAACGACCGGCCGCCCGAAGGCGGGCGTGCTGACGCACGGCCAGATGGAGTACGTCATCTGCAACCATCTGTGCGACCTGATGCCCGGCACCACGGAGCACGATGTATCCCTCGTGGTCGCGCCGCTGTCGCATGGTGCCGGCATCCACGCGCTGCCGCAGGTGGCGCGCGGCGCGGCAACGGTGCTGCTGTCGGGCGAGCGTCTCGACTGCGAGGAGGCATGGCAGCTCGTCGAACGGCACCGGGTGACCAACATGTTTACTGTGCCGACCATCCTGACAATGCTTGCGCGGCACGACGCGGTCGACCGGTATGATCATTCCAGTCTCCGCTACGTGATCTATGCCGGCTCGCCGCTGTATCGGGCGGACCAGAAGTATGCGCTGAGCAAACTTGGTCCGGTGCTGGTGCAATATTTCGGCATGGGCGAGGTGACCGGCAACATCACCGTGCTGCCGCCATCGCTGCACAGCCTGGACGATGCGGAGATGCCAGTCGGGAGCTGCGGTTTCCCGCGTACCGGTATGGACGTCACGATCATGGACACGGACGGCACCCATCTGCCGCCCGATGTCACCGGTGAGATCTGTGTGCGCGGCCCCGGCGTGTTCGCCGGGTATCACAACAACCCCGAGGCGACCGAGGCGGCGACGCGGTTCGGCTGGTTCCATACCGGAGACCTCGGCCACGTGGACGCGCGCGGCTTGGTCTACATCACCGGCCGCGCGTCCGACATGTACATCTCCGGCGGATCGAACGTGTACCCGCGCGAGATCGAGGAGGTGCTGCTGACCTGCCCCGGCGTTGTAGAAGCCTGCGTCGTTGGCATGCCGCATGAGCGGTGGGGCGAAAGCGGCGCGGCGGTGCTGGTGACCGATCCCGGGACCAAGGTGGACGAAGCACAGGTCTTCATCCATCTCGAAAGCAGGCTGGCGAAATACAAATGGCCGACGCGGGTCGTGTTCTGGCGGGAGCTGCCCAAATCGGGCTACGGCAAGGTCACGAAGCGCGAGGTCAAACGCATGTTGCAGGAGCGGGAAGAATGAGCGAGCAAGCAAAGGACGTCGCCAGGATCACCGACTATCACGCGCACATCTATTACGATCCGGCCGACGCGGACAGCCGTGCTCGGGCAGCGCTGCTGCGCGAGTGGGTTGCGGCGCGGTTCCCGGTGCGCATGGGAAGCTGGCACGACGTGCCGGTCGGGCCGCATCCGACGGCGATGTACCAGATCGCATTCCAGCCCGAGGTGTTCCCGACGCTGGCGCCGTTCATCATGCTGAACCGCATGGGGTTGACGGTGCTGCTGCACCCGGAATCGGGCCGGCCGCGTGACGATCACACCCTGCACGCGATGTGGATGGGCGAGGTGTTGAAGGTGAAGACCGAGGTGCTGCGCGAAACCGACGCGTAGTCTCATCCGCCTGGCGTTCATCCTCCGCGGTACCGCCGCGGGATCATTACGTTCGCCAACCCGGTCAGGCCGAGCGTCGTTCCCATCAATATGAACGCCAACGCCGCCGCGAACGGCCAGTTGTTGTCGCCGGAGAACGCCCAGTACAGCAGCGGCGCCATCATCTGGAACTTTGGCCCTCCCAGCAGTACCGGCGTCGCGAACGCGTTCATGCATAGGATGAAGCACAGCACGCCGGCGATCAGCACGCCCGGCAGCGCCAGCGGGAAGACGATGCGCCAGAATGCACGCGACGGTGCCGCGCCCATCGAGGCCGCGGCTTCCTCCAGCCGCGGATCGATGCCCTCGAACACGCTCTGCAAGGTCAGGATGGTGAACGGCAGGTTGATGGCGATGATGCCCAGGATCACCGCGGGCTCGGTGTACATCAGATTGACCGACCCGGCGCCGAACATGCGTTGCGACACGATGTCCAGCATGCCGCCGCGGCTGAACAGGATCATCCAGCCGGCGGTACGCGTGGTCGAGCCGATGAACAGTGGCAGCACCGTCAGCACTACCAGCGCGGATTTCCATCGACTTGTGCTGCGCGCGAGCCGCCGGGCCATCGGCAGACCGAATACCAGGCACGCAGCGGTGACGATGACGGAGACGCGAATGGTCGTGTACAGCACGCCGCGATAGAACGGGTCGACGATAAACCGCAGATAGTTCTCCGGCGTCACCGCCGCGATCATCATCTCGGTGGGATCGAAACGGTTCAGGCTGTCGCGCAGCATGAAGCCGCACGGCACGAGCAGCATCAGCAGCATCAGCAGACTGGCCGGGCCGAGCAGCGAGATCGCGGCGCCCGCCTCACGCCGGCGCGCCGCACGTTCCGCTTGATTGATCGCGTCATTCACGCGTGCCGACGCTCTGCCAGTTTGATTGCGTGGTTCATGCTTTCACGAGCCCGCCTCAAGCGATCGCGCTTCAGCTATGCTGGATGTTCTTGAGCCACCAATCGTTCAGATCCGACATTGCCTTGCTCATGGCCGCGTAATCCACCGTGACGAGCTTGGGTTTGGGTTCCGGGAAAGCGAGCTGCTCGCCCACATTGCCGCTCAGCGGCGCGTCGTCGACCGTGGGCAGATAGCCCATATGGGCCGCGAAACCTTGCTGGGCCGACGGTTCCAGCAACGCGTTCAAATATTTGTAGGCGGCCTCCTTGTTCGGTGCGTTCTTCGGCAGAACCATACCAGATACGTAAAGGATGGCCCCCTCCTTGGGGAACGCGCCCTTCACCGGGAAGCCGGCGTTCTGCCACATGAAGCTGCGTGCCAGCCAGATGACGCCCACATCGATCTCGCCGGACTTGAAGGCGGGCGCCAAAGCGTCGGTCTCCGGATACAGCCGCAGGCCATTGGCGTTTAGCTTCAGCATGAAGGCCTTGGCCTTGTCGAAGTCGGTGGTGGTGCCGGTCGCGTAGAGGCTGGCTCCCGCCATCACCCATTGCGCGACCGTGCTGACCATGCCGATCTTGCCCTTCCATTGCGGATCGAGCAGGTCGCCGAAGCTCTGTGGCGGGTTCGGAACGTTGGCCGGATTGTAAACGATCACCTGGGCGCTATAGATATGCGGCACGAAGGCGGGCATGCGCAGCGCCGGCAGGACGTGCTTGAGATTTGGCACCTTCGTTTCGTCCAGCGTTTCCACCAGATCGGCGTCGGTGCCGCGGAACCCGTTCACGGCGCCGAGGCAGGCGATGTCCATCGTGCCGCGCGGCAATTTCCGTTGCGCGGTCAGTTTGGCGAAGCGTGGCGTCTCGTCACCGACATCCTGGATCACATCGATGCCCAGGGGCTTCACGATTGGGTCGTCGATATTGTCGCGCAGCAGCCTGGCATAGTCGCCGCCCCAGGTGCCGACGACGCAGTTCTCGGCCGCCGCGGCGCGGTGCGACAGCAGGGCAGGCGCGGCTAGCAGCGCACCGGCGCCCAGCATGGTGCGGCGGGAAAGGGGGCGGTCATAGAGCGGGCGGGGCAGGGCAGGGCGATCAGTGGGCTCAGGCATGGTCGGTCTCCCTCGCTGGGTTCAAGTGGGGCGGGGTGAAGTTGGACGGGTGTAGTTGGGCGGCGTGCAGTTGGGTGGAGTGCAGCTGGGCGGGGTGAAGGGGGGCGAAGTGAAGTCGGGCGGCGGGACGTGGGCTGCGGTGAAGTGGGGCGCATCCGCGGCGACCGGGCGATCCCCGGCATCGAACAGGAATTCGTCTGAAGCCGACCAGTGCAGCGAGACGCGCGTCCCAGCCGCGTGGCGCGGGGCCGCGTCCGGGCCGAGACCTGGACCGCGCGCCAGGATCGCCACTCCCGGACTGAGGCGCACGACGTGCTCGAGCGTGGCGCCGAGCCATGTGCAGAGCTCGACGGTGCCCTCGGTGCGGGCCTCGCGCCGACCTGGTTCGGCGAGCCGAATGCTGTCAGGGCGCACGGCGAGCGTTGCCGCAGCAATGGCATGAGATGCGGCGACATGACCGGTGGCGCAATGACCGGCGCCATGATAGGCGGCGGCAAGCGCAAGCGCCGGTCCGTCGGCCAGCACCAGTCGTGTTCCGGCATCGATCCGACCTTGCACGACATTGCTGCCGCCGATGAAGCGGGCGACAAAGGGGTTGGCGGGGCGCAGATGCAGCGCCTCGGGCGGGCCGATCTGTTGCACCTTGCCGTCATGCATCACCACCAGCCGGTCGGCCAGTGCCATCGCCTCGGTCTGGTCGTGCGTCACCATGATCGTGGTGATGCCGCGGCCCCGTTGCAGCAGGCGGATCTCACGCGCCATATCCTGGCGCAGCGCGGCGTCCAGGTTGGACAGCGGCTCGTCCAGCAGCAGCACGCGCGGGTGGATCGCCAGTGCCCGCGCCAGCGCCACCCGCTGCTGCTGGCCGCCGGACAGGTGGCGCGGCAACCGTGTCGCGAACGCATCGAGCCGCACGAGGCGCAGCATCTCCGTCACCCGCGCGTTGGTCGCGGCCGTGCCTGCCCGGCGCATCTCCAGCCCGAAGGCGATGTTGCGCGCCACGCTGAGATGCGGGAACAGCGCGTAGCTCTGGAACACGATGCCCATGTCGCGCCGGTGCGGCGGCAGTGCAACGATGCTGCTGCCGTCCAGGCGGATGTCGCCGGCGTGCGGCGCGATGAAGCCGGCGATCATCCGCAGCGTCGTGGTCTTGCCGCAGCCGGAGGGGCCGAGCAGCACGACCATCTCGCCAGGGCTGACCTCGAGGCTAAGCTCGTCCACCGCGGTGTGGGTGGCGAACCGCCGCGTCAGGTGGTCCAGAGAAAGCGACGATGCGCCCGGCGCCGCGGTCATCGCACCACCCGGCCGAGCCGCACGAAGCGGTCGAGCAGCAACAGCAGGACGGCGATGCCGACGGTCTGCGCGACCGCCACGGCCGCCACCATCGGATCGATATGGTATTCAAGATATTGCAGTACCGCGACGGGCAGCGTGGTCACGCCCGGGCTGCTCAGGAACAGCGCCAGTTCGAGGTTCTCGAAGGAAATCACGAAGGCGAACAACGCGCCGGCGATGATGCCGGGGCGCATCGCGGGCAGGGTGACGCGCCAGATCACCTTGAGCGGATGGGCGCCGAGGCTGGCCGCGGCTTCCTCGGCGGTGCGGTCGGTTGTGGCCAGGCTGGCGAGGCACAGCCGCACCACCCAGGGCGTGGTGATCAGGATGTGGCCCAGCACCAGCCCAACGAGCGAACCGGTCAGCGCCGTGCCGGTCTGCTCGTCGATGCTCACCAGCACGATGTAGATCGCGAGGCCAAGCGCGATGCCGGGCACGGTGAGCGGGGCGAGCAGCAGCGTGCCGATTAACCTGCTGCCGCGGAAGCGATGGCGCGAAAGGCCGATGCCGGCGGGCACGCCCAGCAGCAGGCTGCCGATGACGGCGGCGATGCCGAGTTGCAGGCTGGTCCAGATCGGCGCGCCAAAGGTGACGGGGATCGCGGGATACCAACCAAGGGTGTAGGCGTGCGGCGGGAACAGGATCAGCTTCTCGTCGAACACGCTGAGGTACAGCGTGAGAAGCAGCGGCACGCCGATCAGCGCGACGCCGAGAGCCACCAGCAGCGATACCGCCGTGTGCTCTACACGCGCCAGGGCGTCCGTCATGATTGTTCCAGCCCGGAAATCTCCCGGCGGGAGCATTCCGCGCGGCGGCTGGCGGTGTCAACGAGGAAGCCGGTGGCGGCGCGAGGGGCCGTTATCTTCAGGCCTTCGACGGCGCCGGGTCGCGTGGTCATGCTTTATGAATCTGCAACACGTGTGGTCATGCTTTATGAATCCGCAACACGTAATGAATCTGCAACACGTAGATGGCCCGAGACGCATCGCCGCGATGCGGCTTGTGCGCCTTCCGCTTCTCAGGCGCCGACAGCGCCCACCATCAGCAGCGCCGGCACCGCAAGCTGGGCGATCAGGCGCAGGCGCGGCAGATCGGCCTCCGTATAGTGCCCGGCGCGGTGGCACAGGTTCAGCGTGCCGAGCGTCTGGCCGCGCCAGCGTGCCGGCATGTTCAGGATCGACTCGCAGCCCAGCGACGCGATCAGCGCGTGGTCGAAGAAATGCGCCGCGATGTCCTCGCGCGTGCGGCCGATATACGGCTTGCCGCCATGGATCACGCGCTGCATCCAGGCGCTGTCGGTCACCGGCTTGCGCCCGCCGATCGGATAGGCGTCCGGCCGGTTGGTGTAGCAGCGCTCTGACTGCCGCGCCGCCGGATGGTGCGCCAGGACGGTGAACAGGATGTGGCCCGGCGCTTCGGCGAGCACGGCCTCGATCGCGCGAAACGTGGCGCGGGGCTGGTCGGGGTCGGCGTGCGCCGTAAGGATGGTTTCCAATTCGTGGTCCTCTCAGGGTGCTGGCAACGCCGCGCCGGCGCGTGCCGCGCGCATCCCGCGCGGGATCGCGCCAATCGAATGTTGATCGATCACAGCGACGAATACGGTGATCCAGGCCGGGAAGGTATAATTCCATTCGCCATGGCTCAAGGTCCAGGGGCATCGCCTCCGGCTGGCTTGGGCAGAGCAGAACCTTGACCTGCCGCCTGACGTTCCGCCTCGGCATTCAATTCCGCCCCGATCAAAATGACGTAGGCGGTCATATAGAACCAGAGCAGCAGGACGATGACCGCGCCCAGCGATCCATATGTCCTGTCGTAGCTTCCGACCTCGGAGACGTAGAAGCTGAAGACGATCGAACCGATGAGCCATAACGCCGTGGCGGTCGCCGCGCCCCTACTGATCCATTCCCACTTCCGCAGTACCCGGGCGCGCCCGTATCGGTAGATGATCGCCAGCAGGGTGATGACCAGCGCCGCCAGGATCGGCCAGCGTACCAGCGAGATCACGGCGTGCCATGCTCCTGTCGCATGGAGACTGTCCAAGAGGACGGGCACCACCGCAACGAGCGTGATAGCAACGACACCAAAAAGCACGAGGCCGGCACCTAGCGCGACGGCTTCAAGGTTGAACCGAACGAAGCTGCGCGTTTCCTTGTCGCCGTAGCAGATGTTGATGGCATTCATCAGCATCACGGTCGCCGACCACACGCTCCATAAGGCGAGAAGGACGCTGATGAGCAGCCCGATACCAAACCTCGCGGCCGGTCCTTGGACCAGAGCCTGGAGCCAGGTAGCCACCAGTTTGAGAGCCTCTGGCGGAAGCACCCCTTCCATGGCCGCGGCTTGCCGTTCCGCCATGGCAGGATCCGTAACGAGGCCATAGAGCGACACCAGAGCCGTGAGCGTGGGAAAAATGGAAAGCAGCGCGTAGAACGCCGCGGCGGCGGCGAGAGCCGAGAGGTTGTGCTGGTAAATCCTCCGCCACGTTAACGTGATGAACGTCCACAAGCCGACGCGCGCCGCGGAGCATGATGACCGTTCCATCATTTACCGTGGGCATTTACCGTGGGTCGTATCGCCCACCGGGATGATTGGCGGGCCGCGCGTCATGCCAGCCGCCCGAAGGTTTGACATTTGGCCGGATCGTCGGGTGGCCGGCATCTGTCTTGGAGTGGCGCGTGGCCGCACGTTGCCTCCCTCGGGCAGCCCCGCGCGCGATACCAACCGGCGAAAGCGTTGGAACGGCTCAACGCTTCCGCCGGTTGGTGTCTCGCCAATATCGAACAGAAAACGTTGCAGGGCCTGTGGTCCGTCGTTGTGCATGGAACGGGTTTCGTTGCCGGCGGATCGGTCGTACTGGTGACAACTTGTAGCAGCCACCCAACATGCGTCAGCACGCAGGGGGGCCCGAAGCGATGCCGCGCCGTCGCCTCGAAACGGCCATAAGCCGCCGCCAGGGTGCGCGCGCCACAAGGAGGTAAGCATGAGCGATTCAGACGAAAGCGGCATTCGGGACTCGGTCACGGAGGCAGTCCAAGGGGTCGCGGACGGCGTTCAGGACGCAGCGGACCGGGCCCAGCGTGCGGCATGCGCGGCCCGAGGCGGCATCGGTGAGGTGCGGGACGTGATTCGCGCGCAGCCGATCACCGCCGCTCTGGTGGTATTCACGCTGGGGTATCTGTTTGGCCGCCTTGGGTCGCTCCTCCCTTCGCGCCATTCGTCTGGGAACTAACCCGGACTTCTCAGCCTCTCGCGGATGCTGGCTCGGTCCTTGTCGCGCCCCAAGGGACCAATGGGGGTTTTCGCGCCCTGCGCATACACCCGGTATTGGCGGCGGCGGGAAAACCCACATAGGACTATTGGGGCACGGCAGTGCCCTTTGCCATCCTCCCGCGACAGTGTGAGGAATCCGGGCTCTAGCGAAGCGCCGCGACGCCTTCAAGGCATCGCCGCCGCCGCCATCGTCTCCGACGGTGGCTGCTCGTCGACCTGCGCATTGCGTGCGACGTCCAGGCACGCCTCCACCGCGTCATGCAACGAGGTCGTGTAGTAATCCGCACCCACTGCCGCGCGCACCCGTTCGTCCGCCAAAATCGCGTCCTCGGCCGGCCACACCCCGACCAGCACGGGCACCTCCGGCGGCAGGCGCCGGCGCAGCCGCCGCAACAGGTAGCGCAGGTGCGACGGACTGCCAGATAGCTCCAGGCATGAGACGCACGCCATCGCCACGCCGTCCACGTCCAATGCGCCGATCGTGGCGCGTGAGGTTGCCGCGTGCACCACAACCCTGGCCGCAATCCCTCGCTTCTCCAGCAATTGCGCGAGCATTGTCGAAACCGCCTCGTCCAGTATCCCAGGGCCGGCAATGCACAACACCGGCGCCGCGCCGCGCCATGCCGGCGCAAGGTCGAGCCCGGTCGGCGCCGCACCGTCAGGGGGGGGGGTTTTCGGAACACCCTGCTCGGCGCGGAGCCGGACTGCGGTCGCCTCCTCGGCCGTGTCTTGCGTTGGTTGATCGTCTTCGTGATCGTCCAGATCCTCGATCAGGCTTTGGATGGACACCTTGATCCGTTCGAGATGGGCAGGGGTCAGCGCGCCTCTTTCGGCGTCGATGACGGCGAGCCGCAGGCCCTGCAACGCCACCTCGTCATAGTAGGACCACAACGGCCGCTCCTTCAGCAGGATCTCGGCCTGATCGTGTGCCTCGTCCGGATCGCCCGCCAGAATTCGCTGATAGAAGCTTTCCACCGGTGTCAGCGCCGGGCGGTCGCCGAGCAGTACATCGAGAAACTGCAGCCGCGCCACATACCGGCCGAGCACCACCAGGCAGAGCGTCAACGGGGTGGAAACGATAAGCCCGATCGGCCCCCACAACCACGTCCAGAACGTCGCCGCCAGCACGACCGCGAAGGGCGAGAGCCCAGTGCTGTGGCCGTAAAGCAGCGGCTCGACCACTTGGCTCATGGCCATCTCCACCACGAGGTAGAGGCAAGCGGTCCACAGCAGTCCGGACCACCCAGGATCGACGGCAGCGGCCAGCGCCAGCGGAATCACGGCGGACAGCGGCGCGCCGATATAGGGCACGAAGCGCAGCAAAGCGCCGAGAACGCCCCAAATCACCGGCGAGGGTATGCCGATAAAGGCCAGACCCGTGGCGATGAACACGCCGAACGCCGTGTTCACGACAAGCTGGGTAAAAAGGTAGCGCGACAGGCGTCGCGCCGCGTCGTTCATCGCGACTGTGGTCCGGTGCAGGTCGGAGGAGCCGAACAGCCGGATCATCCGGTCGCGCAGGTCCTCGCGCTGCAGCAGGATGAAGATCGCGACGACGAACACGATAGCCGTCGTGGACAGCGGTTCGACAACCGGCGTGACGATGCGCTGCACGAGCTGAATGACCGTCTGGTCCGGCTGATGCACCTCCACCGGGATCGGCTTCTGCGCGGCAGCGGATGGTGCCGGAGCCGGGGATGTTCCAGCCGGTGGTGTTCCAACCGGGGCGGCACGCGGTTTGGTGCTGGCGGCGACGTCGACAGGAGCAGGCTGATTGACCAGGCTGCGCGTGAATGTCGTCATGCGCGACAGCACAAGCCGCTGCACCGTATCGACCTTCTGCTGGATGGTGGACACGTAGCGCGGCACATCATCTGCCAGTCCGGCCACCTGTGTGCCGATCAGACCGCCGAGCGCCAGGATCACCGCGAGGGCCGCCAATATGGCAAGCATCACCGAGGGGATACGGCCGAGATGCCCCCGCCGCAGCAGGCTGACGAGCGGCGCGAGCAGGAAGGACAACAGCACCGCAAGCGTAAGTGGGATCAGCACCGACCGGCCGAAATAAAGCCCTGCGACCACGACGAACGCGACGGCGATGGTCAGCAGGCTGCGCAGGCCAGGGGTTTCGGCCGGCGCGACCTGGACGGGGGGGCGGTCCGAACGGGCAGGAAAATCCAGCATCACAGGGAGGTCCTTCTGTCCCGTGCCTCGCACGTTCCTGTCGGGCCAAGTCCCGAACAGTCCCGAGCAGCCTGTCGGACCTAAGCGTCCGTCCGGAAGGTTCTTGAGGTCTTTTGAGTCGGTTATGCCCGTCGGCTTGAGCGCATTGGTCGCACGCGAGTCAATCCCTGGCGCCGGCCGCGGAGCCAACCCCGAGACGGTTCGCGAGGTATCACATGTAAACAACCGGAGACCGTCGTACCAACTTCGATGACAGTGCCGAGACGCTGCCGCGCGAAGCACCCAAGGCTTTCTTCTCTGCGATCTCTACGTTAGTCCTTGCTTGCGTACAACAGCCACAAGGCCATCCCATCGGAGCCACGCTCCGTGCAGCCATGGCGAACTGCCGTGCGGTTGGCTCTGCGCCGCAAAGCGAGTGGCCACCGAGCTCCGGCAGCTTGTGGTGTGCGCCAATTGTTAGGCCAATTCCGCTCCGTGGAAATCGCGGCTAGACGACATAAAACTCCAAATTCCCCCAATTTTCGGCTAGGTCCGACAGGCTGCTAACCGACCAACTGGCGCTGCGCCGCCAGCTCGGCCAAGGCGGCGGCGGCGGCGGCGGCGAACGCGTGGTGCCGCGCCAGCACCGTGGCTCGATCGTCGGCGCGGCACGTCTGCTCGACCGCGCGCGCGAGCCCGCTCGCCCGGCGTGCGCCCAGGTTGCCGAACAACGCCACAAGGTCATGCGCCTCCTGCGTCGCCACCGGCAGTTCCCCGGCTGCCAGGCGTTCGCTCAGTCGCACGATACGGTGTGGAATGTCATCGAGCGCGTCGGCCAGGAAGCTGTCGAACTGGTCCGGATTGAAGATGCGGCGCAGCTCCGCCAGCACCGACGGATCGAGCTGGGGTCCATCCAACCGCGGCTCGGACGGTGGCGGCCGCAGCGCCGCCGGGGCAGGTGATCGGGCAACCGACGCCAGGTCGGAAGCAGTCTCGTCGGCAGCGGTCTCATGCAGGTCGCGCCTCCGCGCGGTTAGCCTGGCGAGTGCGGCCTGTAGCGCCGCGGGGGTAATCGGTTTGGCGAGATAGGCATCCACGCCCACCGCCAGGTAGCGCTCCTCCGCCCCGGCGATCGCATCGGCGGTCAGCGCCAGGATGGGGACCGAGCACAGTGGTTCGGGCATGGCGCGGATGCGCCGGATGGCACCGACGCCGTCGAGCACCGGCATCTGGATATCCATCAGGATAAGGTCGAAACCGCCTTGGCGCGCGGCGGCCACGGCTTCCTCGCCATTGCCGACGACCTCCACCTGATGGCCGGCCGCGCCGAGCAGCATCACCATCAGCCGCTGGTTGATCTTGTTGTCCTCCGCCACCAGCACCCGCATCGGCAACAGGTTCGCCACGTCCTGTCCGGGAGCCGGCGCGGTCGGAAGACCGCCGCCGGGTGCGGCCAGGCCGAACAGCCGGCCCAACGTGTCGCGCAGGGGCTGCTCGCGCACCGGCTTTGTCAGCACCGCGTCGACCAGCGGCTCCAGCGACGGCGGCAGCGCATCGCAATCCGCCGAGCCGACGATCACCAGTCGCAGCTCGCCCATGCCTGGCATGTCGCGGATCCGCCGCACCAACGCCGCACCTGCGAGGTCCTCTCCCGCGAGACCCTTACCCGCGAGGCCCACACGCGGACGGCCGGGCATCTCCAGGTCGATCAGCGCCAGATCGAAGGGCTCGCCGGCGTACCAGCCCTGCTCCAGCACGGCGATCGCCGCGCCGCCGTCCTGCGCGGTGATGATCTCCATCCCAAGCGCGGCCAGCTCGCGGCGCAGCACGCGGCGATTGATGTCGGTGCTGTCGACCAGCAGCACGCGCAGGCCGCGCAACTGTTCGGGCAGCGAACGGCGGATCAGCACGGGGGCGTCGGCGCGGGCCAGCTTGACCTCGAAGAAGAAGCGGCTGCCGCGGCCGGGCGTGGAGGTCATTCCGATCGTGCCGCCCATCAGCTCCACGAGCTGGCGACAGATGGCGAGGCCGAGGCCGGTGCCGCCGAAGCGGCGCGAGATCGAGCGGTCGGCCTGGGCGAATGGCTCGAACAGCCGCGCCCTGACGCTTTGCGGGACGCCGGGGCCGGTGTCGGCGACCTCGACGCGCACGCGCCAGTTCGCTTCGCCGGACTCGTGTTGCGCTGCGCGTGAGTTCCCGGCGCCTGACTGCCCGGCGCCTGACTGCAACATCACCTCGACGGCCACCCCGCCGGCGTCGGTGAACTTGATCGCATTGCCGACCAGGTTGAGCACCACCTGGCGCAGCCGCGTCGGATCGCCGCGGAAGCCGAACCTCGCGGCCGGATCGATAAAGGTAGAAAGCTCGATCCGTTTCTCGCGTGCCCGCGGCGCAAGCAGCCCAACCGCCCCCTCGATCAGATCGACCATGTCGAAATCGATCGTCTCCAGCTCGAGACAGCCGGCCTCGAGCTTGGAGATGTCGAGGATGTCGTTGATCACGCCAAGCAGCGAGTCGGCACTCTCGCGCACCGCGACGGCGCATTCGCGCTGCTCCTCGCCCAGCTTGGAGCCGAGCAGGATGGCGTTCATGCCGATGATGCCGTTCATCGGCGTGCGGATCTCGTGCGACATGCGCGCCAGGAAGTCGGTCTTTGCCCGGCTCGCCTCCTCCGCGTGGATGCGGGCCTGTTCGGCCAGTTCGTGCGCCTGCGCGGCGCGGTCTTCGGCCGCCTTGCGCTCGGAGATGTCGGTGTAGGTGCGCACGACGCTGCCGTCGGGCAGTGGCGTGCTGCGCACCTCGATCATCCGCCCGTCCGGCCGCCGCCGCTCGTAGACATGCGGCTGGTCGAGGATGCCGCCGGCACGGATGAAATCCAGCAGGTCGGCCGGCGTGTGCTTGAATTCGTCGGTGCGCCACTGATAGGCGAGGACCTGCGCGAACGGGGTGCCGGGCGTGCGCATCTCGGGCGGCAGGCCGAGCATCTCGATGGTGCGCTGGTTGCAAACCGCCACGGTCCGGTTCGCGGTGATCATCATGATGCCCTGGCCCATGGACTCGAGCGTGGTCTCGAGCACGGCGGATTTCTCGGCAATCAGATGCTCGCTCTGGGTGAGCGCGTCGGCGGTGCGGCGGAGTTCGGTGGCCTGCATCTGCAGCCGGCGCTGGGTGCGCTCGAGGTCGGCGTTCTTCTGGGCGAGCGAGCGTTCCGACGCCGCGAGGCGCTGGAACTGGCGCGCCAGCACGAGGAACAGCAGCACGATCGCCAGCACGATCGCGAGCGCACCGAGCATGATCGAGATCGCATCTTGCCACCATCCGGCCAGCGCTGCGTCGCGCGTCACGCCGACATCGACGACCAGGGGATACTCCCGCAGCGGGCGGACGGAAACGTAGTCTGCCGCACCGCGGTCTTGCGCGAAGTAGTCACCGCCTCCCGCGGCGACGAGCTGGTACCAGGGGGAACCGGGCGAGACCGCCGCGCCGATCACCTCGTCGTCATGCGGGAAGAGCACCAGCCGGGTGCCGTCGCGCCTGACGATGCTGACCTTTGCGCCGTCCATCAGCGCGATGGCCTGGTAGAATTGCTCGAAATACCGCACCGGCAAGGACGCCGCGACGATGCCCAGAAGCTCGCCGTTCGGGCCGCTGACGCGACGGGCGAGGACGATCGACCCGTCGCTGCCGGCAGGGCTGCGCTCCGGCGCGCCGATATAAATCGCCGTCTCCGGATGGGCGCGCAGGGTGCGCACGAAGTCACGATCCGACAGGTCGGCCGGCACCGTCGGCCAGGACAGCGACGAGACCACCGTCTTGCCGTCCGCGTCGAGCACCGCCAGTGCGGTGGCCTGCGGCAGGCTCTTCAGTTGGTCCGCGAGCGCGTCGTGCATGCGCTCGCTGCCCAGCGCCGGTTTGTCCCGCCCGGGGTTGCCCACCACGGGTTTGTCCAGCCCTGGACGGAACGCGTCGGGCGAGGCGATGCCGGCGGCGCGGATTTGCTCGGCGGTCGTTTGCAGCGCGACATCGACCCCTTGCAGCGTGCGCAAGGTCTGCTCCGCCAGCAGCGCGCCAAGATTGCCGCTGATCTGCTGCGCCTGCGTGATCGCGTGCTTGCGCGCGCCCATGATTGCCAGTGCCGCCATGGCGACGACGACGACAATCAACAGGGCTCCCAACGGTGCCAGTCCGCGCTTGTGGCCTGGCATTTCCACGGCACTGGTCGTCGATGGCGGCGACGGATCAGACATCTCCGGGGTGGCAGCCTCCTTGGTGCGTGGACGGGCGCTTGCGATGCCCGTAATGTGCCGTCACGCACCGTGGCGTATCGTGTCACGCCGGCGTCACGTTGGCGAGTCACGCTGGCATCGGTCACACCGGCATCGGGTCACCCCGGCATCACGTTGGTGCGTGCCCGGTTGGTGCGTGCCCGGACGCGTGCCAAGATCAGACCCCGCGTGGCCGGATCAGACCCGAGTGTCCGGGTCAGAATCTACGCTGGCGAGGCCGCTCGGCACGCCGGCCGAGCGGCAGCGTGACACAGAGACCGCCGCAGATCAGGCCCAGGGCCGCCGGGGGCAGCCAAGCGGGGCGTGCCAGCACGGGTAGAACGACCTCGGTCCACATCCAGCGCGCGAAGACCCGCTCCACCGCGGACCGCAGCACATCCAGCATCGTGTGGTCGATCGTCAGCAGCGCCTGGCCGAGCGGCATGCCCGGCGGTGCGAGCAGTGCCACGGCCACCGCGCCGACCAGCAGCGCCGCTGATAGAATTGCGAGGATGCGTTGCGCAATCACATGAACAGCTTCTCGCCATTGAGGTTCTGGTACAGCCCCCCGACGAACTCAGCATAGCCGTTATACAGGCGGGTTGGCACGCGTTCGTTGCTGCCGAGCAGGCGTTCGCTCGCCTGGCTCCAGCGCGGATGCGAGACCTCCGGGTTGACGTTGGCCCAGAAGCCATACTCGCTGGGCTGGATGGCTTCCCAGAAGGTGTGCGGGCGCTGGTCGGTGAATGTGATCTTGATGATCGCCTTGGCGGATTTGAAGCCGTATTTCCAGGGCAGTGCGAGGCGAATTGGGCCACCGTTCTGCGGCGGCACGGGCTTGCCGTAGAGGCCGGTCACCATGAAGGCAAGGTCGTTGTTGGCCTCGTCCATGGTGACGCCCTCGGTATACGGGAACGGGTAGTACGGCGCGCTGAGGCCGGGCATCGTCTTGTCCTGGATGGTCTGGAACACAACATACTTGGCCGACCCGAGCGGTTCCGCGAGTTTTACCAATTGGCTGAGCGGGAAGCCGGTCCAGGGCACCGTCATCGCCCACGCCTCCACGCAGCGATGGCGGTAGACGCGCTCCTCGAGCTGGAACTGCTTCAACAGGTCGTCGAGGCCGATGGTGCGCGGCTTGGGCAGCATGCCGGCCAGCTCGATCGACCACGGGCGCTGATGCAGCGCCTGAGCGTCCTGCCACAAATCCTTGTCATCGCTGAATTCGTAATAGTTGTTGTAGGTGGTGGCGTTTTTCTCCGCGGTCAGCGCCCGATCGACCGTGTATTTCGGGTTGCGCGGCACCGGCGCGGAGTCGGCGCGGGCCGCGGCGGGCGCGATGATCGTCGGCATAGCGACGGACACCGCAACGGCGCCGGCCATGGCGTCGCGGCGGCGTAGCACCAGAGCCTCCGGCGTGGCCTCGCGGTCCGGTATTTCCCAGCCTCGGCGTCGCTTGATCAGCATCGGGTGGTCCCTTCCGGTTGGTCAGCATACAAACACATGCGGCGGCCGGCCATTGCCATCTGCCCTGCATGCGCCCTGATTGTCGGACGCCCGAGGATCGGGAACATTACAGCCGCCCCCGGGTATTGCCTCGCCGTGGGTGGCACCTTGACAGGAGTTACGCTGATGCACCTCGCCCGGTTCCCTCGCGTTCGCATGTTTCCGACCCCGACGCCGCTGGAGCGGCTGGACAACCTGACACGCGAGCTGGGCGGGCCGGAGATCTGGATCAAGCGGGACGACTGCACGGTGGTGGCGACCGGCGGCAACAAAATTCGAAAACTGGAGTACCTGGTTGGCGCGGCGCGGGCCGAGGGGGCGGACCACCTGGTGACTCAGGGTGCGGTGCAGTCCAACCATGTGCGCCAGACGGCGGCGGTGGCGCGGCGCTTCGGCATGAAGTGCACCGCGCTGCTGGAGCACCGGATCGAGACCAACGACCGCGACTACCTGAACAGCGGCAACGTGCTGCTGGACCGGCTGTTCGACTGCGCGATCGAGTACCGGGCGGCTGGCCTCGACATGAACGCCGAGGCCGAGGCGAAGGGCGCCGCGTTGCGCGAGACGGGCGCGAAGCCGTACGTGATCCCGGGCGGTGGATCGAACCCGGTGGGCGCGCTGGGCTATGTCGGTTGCGCGCAGGAGCTGATGCAGCAGGCCGACGAGATGGGGCTGCGGATCGACCGTGTGGTGACGGCGACGGGGAGTGCCGGGACGCAGGCGGGGCTGGTGGTGGGACTGGCCGGCTGCAACGCCGGGGTGCCGGTGCTGGGGATTGGCGTAAGGCTGCCGAAGGACCGGCAGGAGGCGAACGTGCACCGGCTGGCCGAGGCGACCGCGGAGTTGGTTGGCGTGCGTGGCGGGGTGCCGCGCGGGGCGGTGGAGGCGAATTGCGATTATGTCGGGCCGGGGTATGGCCAGCCGACGCCGGGGATGATCGAGGCGGTGCTGATGCTGGCACGGCTTGAGGGTGTGCTGCTGGACCCGGTCTATTCCGGCAAGGCAATGGCGGGGATGATCGACCTGATCCGCAAGGGCGCGATCGGCAAGGGCGAGCGGGTGGTGTTTTTGCACACGGGCGGGGCGGTTGGGCTGTTCGGGTATACTGGGGTGTTTGAGCAGGCGATGGCGTCGTAGGGCCGAAAAGCGCAGCGCCTTCCGCCATCCTTGCCGTGGTGCGGTTGTTTCGTACTAATTTTCTTTTCCGCGGGCTTCATGAGCCTTTGGGGGTCGTGGCCCCCTTCCGGTCTTCGCGGCGAGGGGCGGGCACGGTGACACGATTTCCGGCGCGCGTGGCGCCCCTCGCCGCGAAGACCGGATCGGCCGTGGCTTCCCTACCGATTTCCCCGTGGTAGGTTATGGCGCTTGTACTTGCCGCCGTTCTGGGGGCCGTGGCTTCCCTACCGATTTCCCCGTGGTAGGTTCCCTTGCGTCCGTGCCCGTCAATGCTATACGCCGTGGCTTCCCTACCGATTTCCCCGTGGTAGGTTTTCTGGGGTATATTACCCTTGCAGGCTTAGGGCCGTGGCTTCCCTACCGATTTCCCCGTGGTAGGTTACGGCCAATGTCCGGGTGATCGTCGCGCCAGCCGTGGCTTCCCTACCGATTTCCCCGTGGTAGGTTCACACACACAGAGTTTTCAACCTACGAAACGCCGTGGCTTCCCTACCGATTTCCCCGTGGTAGGTTCGAAGCACAACGCCCCATCCCTGTAGCAACGCCGTGGCTTCCCTACCGATTTCCCCGTGGTAGGTTTCAAGTCAGACGGCATGACACCTGTCTTTGGCCGTGGCTTCCCTACCGATTTCCCCGTGGTAGGTTCCCCGGCGGTGCGAATGACGAAATCATCTTGCCGTGGCTTCCCTACCGATTTCCCCGTGGTAGGTTGTCCACCAACAAGGGTGTTCGGCTCAGCGGGCCGTGGCTTCCCTACCGATTTCCCCGTGGTAGGTTGTTATGAGCGTTAGCCGGCTGGATTGTCAGGCCGTGGCTTCCCTACCGATTTCCCCGTGGTAGGTTTGGCAATCCCTTCTATGTTCCCACCATCTAGCCGTGGCTTCCCTACCGATTTCCCCGTGGTAGGTTCCCTTGCCGATAGACGTATGGAGTTGCTGTGAATTCCGGCTTCTTGCCGAGTCGGAATTCACAGCAACACCATCTGTCGGGAGCCGACCGACTCGGTTTTTGTCGCCTCGCCGAGTAGCAACCGCATCCGGCCGTACTGCCGGTCGGTGACTTGAAGCGCGCGGACGCTGCCCTTGCCGGGCAGGTTCCGCGTCACGCGTGCAACGTGTTTCATCGAACCATCCTCGCCCCGGCAGACGCGCGCGTAAACTGAATACTGCAACATCATGAAGCCATCGTCTTTGAGGAAGTTACGAAACCGCGTGGCGTCCCGCCGCTCCGGCTTGGTGCCCACCGGCAGGTCGAAGAACACAAACAACCACACGAACCGGATCTCGGTCGCCGGCATCAGCCGTCGAGCCGCGGCAGCAACAGCAGCGCGGCGCTGTTGCCTTCCATCGCCCGCACCAAACTTTCCGCCGTGCGTTCGGTAGCGACCAGCAGAGTCACCGTGTCGTCGGCAAACAGGGCTTCTTCCGTGGGCAGGGAGGCCAGCGAACGCCGCTCCTCCACAGTCGTTTCGCCGGTTCGCGTGCGGCCCGTGTCGGTCAGGCGCCATACCAGCCGATCGACGAACGGCCGAAACGGTTCCACGAGGTCATCCGCCAGGTTGAACGCATTGGTGATGCTGGCGTGGTTGACGCCGAAGGCCGGCAGCAGGCCGGCGGCCACCAGCGCGCGCGCCACCGCTGAGCGCACAACGGCATAGCCATAATTGAGCAATGCATTGCGCTTGTCGCTGCCATCCTCGCGGATGAAATCAACGAACAGCCTTGGCCAATAGGCGCGGGCCGCGCGCGCCTCGGTGTTGTCGGGATCGCCGGAGCCGACCAGCCGCGCCATCGCCAGCAAGGCCGAGGCACTCTGTCCGCAGCCGGTTAGCACCGCTGCCTGGTTGGCGATCTTCATCTGAATGATCGTCTGCCACAGGCGCTTTTTCAGCGGTGCGGAAATCGCGATCTGCAATGCGGCGATTTCGGCCTGGCGATGGTGCCGGTGGAACGGCAGCATCATTCCGCTTGGCGTGTGGGTCCGATCCGTGGTGATCAGCACCATCCCGGCATCCATGCAGGCCGAGATCAGCGCGGTGGACAGCGTCACCTGCGGCGTATCGATCATCAGCCAGGCCACATCCTCGATCGGCAGGCGCACGTCCCCGTCGTCGCGCGTAACGACGAGCTGTCCGTCCGCCAGTGACAGCCGCGAGGGCTGCGTTATGTGCACGCCTCGCCATGCCATGTGCGTTTCTCGTGCTCGATTTCTGACATGCGCCCCAGCCTGTCGACGGCGAATTTGTGGAACGCCAACAGTGTCTTGCTGCCGATTCCCCGAATGAGGCTGCGTTGACTGGAATGCAGCGCAAGATGAATCTGCGCTCCCTGCCGATCCATTCCCTTGAAATAGCCGCGAATGATCTCGCCGTCAGGTTTGGCAACCTCAACGAAGCTGTTCTGATATAAACTGAATTGGAAGTCGAAGGTCGGATCCACTTTTGTCCAATCTGCTTCCAACTTGAACGCGATAACTGCTCGATCGGGCGGTTGTGGAAATGCGTCTCTGTCGGCTATCTGGTGAGGGTAGATTGGTACCACGTGGTACTGTTTCCGGCCGCGTCGATCTGCCTTCGCGAACACATCCACCCGCGCCATGTCGCCGCGATCCGCCGTGCCACCTCGCACCTCGACTGCGACCTTGTCCTTGTTCGCCACGCGCACCTTGCGGATCACATCGCCCTTCGGCGAGTGCGGCAGCGCATCCTTCGGCTTGCCGGCCTCGATCCAGCGCCGCAGCTCCGCCACGGTCTCATCGCGCAGCTTCCCCGGATCGCCGATATTCCCATACGGCTCAGGGATCGGGATATTATCCAGGTCCGCCGGCGTCAGCCGCTCAATGGCCTTCCGCTCGAACACCACCTGCGCGCCGTCGATCTCGCGCACCTGCTTGATCGTCGCGGCATGCGCCTCGCCGCGTGCCCGCCGCCGTTCGGCGCGGGAGACGAACACATCCTTAACCACATCCCGCACAACGTCACGGAACCCTCCCGCCGGCAGCGGCACATGCTCAAAATCGAAGCCACGAGGGGCTCCTTGCCGCTCTGCCTCTTGCGCTGCCTTTGTCAGTCGCAGGAGCATCGATTGACTCGTTGCCGCCACCACGATCGCGTCCAGGGCGTGGTGACGGTCATCCTCCAGGCGATTACCCTCCGCGTCCTTCTTCAGATCATCGAGGCCCCAGGCCCGCCGCAACTTTGCCGTCAACTGTCCGGGACGCGCTAGAACGTGAAGTTGCCCATCCCTCGGATACATTCTCGCCAGTAGATCGAGCAGCAGGCGTGTCGCATAGCGGGTGTCGCCCAGGTTGCGGTTGCGAAACCGCTCCTCCACCTCCACGGCGTTCTTCCGCAGATAGAAGCCGCCCTTTTTGCGGCCCTTCATCTCCTTGCAGCCTTCTACGCGGGCGGCGAACAGCGGCCAGTCGAGACCCTCAGCCTCGAACCACTCGTACGGCGTGCGTCCGAGCTTTGCCTGGTTCGCCCGTGCCAGGCACAACGTCTTGTTTACGAAACTGTCATCGCCAAACCGGCTCCAAGGCAAGATGTGATCCACCTGCACGCGGTTGTCGCCGGCGGCGATCCATCCCGGTTCGATGTAGTCGCCGGTATACAGGCAGAAGCCGTTCTGCTCCTTCCACAATTCGTAACGAATCAATTCTTCCAGGCTGGCCGGACGACCCAATATGTCTTCCTCAAGGCGCTTTCGCGCCTTATCGCGTTCCTTGTTGCGATCCTCGATGCCCTTGGTGATCTTGTCGCGCTCCTCGACGCCCTTGCCGATGTCGCGCGCCAGTTCGACATGGATGAACTCGGGCAGGCCGTATTCGTGCACCAGTGCGCGGACCTGCTTCAGCATCTCGGTCACCGCCTTGCGGGCCACCGGGTTGCGCACGTCCTCCAACTTTACCTCCACCCGTTTAGCATGGTCGTAGCCCACTTCGGCGCAGGCGTCGGAGTAGACCAGCCCACGCGCCAGCGGCGGAATCAGTGCCCGCGCTGCCTTGGCGGAGATATGGCCAGCGCGGGTAAACGCGTGGAACTTGCCGGTGGCGACACCGTCCATCAGTGCGTCCAGGATCAGTCCCGCGACGCCGGCCTCCTCCAGGCCGCGGCGGATAGAGCCAGGATCTTCGCGGAACGTCAGTACCTCGCCGATGCGGTCGCGCATGACCGGGTTGTGCATCAGCACCCGCCAGCCGGCATCGCCCAGGACCTCACGCAGCGCGTAGGTGCCTTCGACTGCGGCACCGCTCCGGGCGACGAAGTCGTTCTTTTCGTCCTTTTCCGCCACCCCGGCGAAGCGCACGCCCGTATCAAGGTCCAGGGTCTTGCGCAGCCAGCGGTAGGACAGCGATTTTTGGTGGCCGAAATCGGCTGCCGCCAGGCTGATCTGTTCGGCCGATAACGGCGGCTGTTCCTGGCCACGCACGGTCAGTCGCAGCGTCGCCAACCGCGACAGCAGACGGAACTTCTCGAATGCATAGCAGCGGCGGGCGGTGCGCTTCTGGTCCGGCTCGAACGGGCAGGCGGCGAGCAGGTGCTCGCTGTCCTGCAACGGAAGCTGGGAGAATGCCTTGTCGGCATATGCAACCTGGAGTTCTTCCGTCGCCAGCGCATTGCCAAGCCGACGTTGAGTGGCGAACAGCGTGCGGACCTCGTCTTCGTGATCCGAACGCTGGATCGACCGGTCAAAATTCAGGCCGCGGTTATGCTTGCGGTCCGTGTAGTTCGGATCACGCGCGAACATCAGGCCGACCGTCTGCCATTGGCCAAGCCGCTCCTGCGTCGCCGCGATGGCCTTTTTCATCTTGGACGTCTCGTCGGCCGCATTTGCGCCCGCCTCCCGCTTGGCGTTGGAGCGGAAGCCGCGATGCCGCGCGATGTGGCCGAGCACCACCGCCATTTCGAGACCGGACAGAGGCCGTTCGAGTCCCTCCGCACGCAGTCGCCACGGATCGAGGCCCGGCTGCTTCAATGCGTCGCGATGCGCCTCGGTCAGCAACCCGTGTTGCTGGAACATCATCCGCAACGCCGCCATGCGTTGCCGGCGCCGGCGAATGACGCGGCGTTGGCCGCGATGCAGCCGCCTCACTGCGTTCGTCGGCGTGCGCTCCTTATCCGTCTCCGGCGCATCGAACATGCGAACACCAGCGGCGACGATGGATGCCGTGTCGTCCGTGATGTCCAGAACGGCCCAGCCGATGGAGGCGATACCGCCGTCGATGCCGAAAATGCGCATTGTCATTTCCCCGCCGATCCCGCGCTATTGACAGGCGGTGATCATTTCGCGCAGATAGTAGCGGGGAAATCGGTAGGAAAGCCACGGCAAGGTGGTTTTCTACCACCGAAGGATAACCCCTCTCGGATCGGCAACGGCCCGGGAGGGGGATTCTTGCGCCTTTCCCCCCTCTAATCCGTTACACCCAGGGCGACACCGCGCCGGACCACAGTCCGCTCGCCCCCTCCGACGCCAACGACCGGTCGATCGCACGCAGCACATCGCGTCGCGCCACGTCGTACTCCGAGGTCAACTTGTTGCGCGGCCGCGGCAGTCGGATCGTCATCGTTTCGTACACCCGCCCGGGCCGCGGCCGCATCACCACGATGCGGTCGGCGAGGAACACCGCCTCCTCCACGTCATGCGTGACGATCAGGATCGTCGGCCGCAGTTCCTGCCACAGGCTCAACAGCATCTCGTGCAGGCTGCCTCGGGTGAAAGCGTCCAGCGCGGAGAACGGCTCGTCCAGCAGCAGGATCTCGGGATGGCCGATCAGCGCGCGGGCGACCGCCACCCGCTGCTGCTGGCCGCCGGACAGGTCCTTCGGCCAGCGCGCGCCGTAACCCGCCAGCCCGATACGCGCCAACAGGTCGGCGACGCGGCGCTGTCGTTCCGGCCGCGCAATACGTCTGCCGCCGAACGCGATGTTGCGCCCGACCGTCAGCCAGGGCAGCAGGCGCGGCTCCTGAAACACCGCGCTGATCGCCGGATGCGTGCCCGAGGCGGCCTGCCCGTCGATCGCCCGGCCATCAATGGAGATCACCCCGGCGCTCGGCCGATCCAGCCCGGCCGTCAGGCGCAGCAGCGTTGTCTTGCCGCGACCGGAACCACCGAGGATGGCAACGATCTCGCCGCTCTGCGCCACGATATGGATATCGCGCAGCGCCTCGGTGCCGTCGGCATAGGTCTTTCCCAGACCGTTGATCGCAAGCCGGGTCACAGTCGTTCCCGCACCGTATCCTGCCAGCGCACCAGCGGCCGGGTCACCGCGACCAGCACGCCGTCCGACGCCTTGCCGAGCAGGGCGAAGACGATCATCGCCACCAGGATGATGTCGGCGCGCCCCATCTGCTGGCCGTCGAGCAGCAGGTAGCCGAGGCCCTCCGACGCGCCCATCAGTTCCGCCGCGACAACGAACATGAAACCGAGCCCGAGGCCGCTGCGCAGCGACGCGATCCAGATTGGCAACACGGCGGGCCAGGTGATGCGCAGCATGATGCCAACTTGGGAGAGGCCGAACACGCGGCCGACCTCGATCAGCTTGCGGTCTACGCCTTGGATGGCGGACAGCACGCCGAGATAGACCGGGAAGAACACGCCCAAAGCGATCAGCGCGAGCTTCGAGGTCTCGAAAATGCCGAGCCAGAGGATGAAGATCGGCACCCAGGCGATCGAGGGGACGGCGCGCAGCGCCTGGATGGAGGGATCGAGCAGGCGGCGCGCGGTCTCGCTGGCGCCGGTCAGCATGCCGAACAGCGTGCCGGCAACGGCACCGACGCCGAAGCCGATGACGACGCGGGTCATGGTCGCTGCGACGTGCGTTTGCAGCTCGCCCGATGCGGCTAGCGCGATCGCGGTGTGCAGCAGGCGCGACGGCGGCGGCATCAGCCGGCCTGGTGCGACGCCGGCGCGCACCGCGATTTCCCAGGCGACGGCGAGCGCCACCGGAACGATCAGGGCGGTTAGGTAATGGCGCAGGCGGACTGCTGCTACTGTTACTACTCCCCCTCCCTCAAGGGGAGGGGGAGTAGCGGTAGTCGTAACGTTCATGCCCCGGCAGCACGCGCGTAGGTCGGGTCGATCATCCGATTGGTCACCGCGGCCACGTCGACATCCCCCGGCAGCACGCCGGCAAGCTGCAGCGCCTTGCCCGCCTCGATGATAGTCTGCGCCTGCTTGTCGCCGATCGCGCCGCTGGACAGATCGTTGCGTTCGAGCTGGCGCGCCACCACCGCGTCCGGCAGCTTCATCGCCGCGACCATCAGCGCCTTCAGCTCGGCCGGATGCTCCACCGACCAACGCCGCGCATGCTCGTAGGTCGCGAGGACGCGGCGCACCAGCTCCGGGTTCTCGGCGGCGAATGCCTCGTGCACGTTCAGCACGCCCCAGGTGTTCGCCGCCGGATTGCGGTAGAACAGCCGGGCGCCGCTCTCGATCTCTGCGGCGGCCATCATCGGATCGAGGCCGGCCCAGGCGGGGACGTCGCCACGCTCGAGCGCGGTGCGGCCGTCCGGACGCTGCAGCAGTACCAGCTTCACGTCGTGTTCCGTCAGCCCGGCGGTGGCCAGCGCACGCACCAGGAAGATGTGCGGATCGGTGCCGCGCGTCACCGCGATGCGCTGCCCCTTCAGATCGGCGACGGTGTGGATCGGGCTGTTCGGCATGGTCACCAGCGCCGTCCATTCGGGCCGCGAAAAGACGTAGATCGACTTGATCGGATTGCCGTTGATCTTGCCGATCAGCGCCGCCGCGCCGGCGGTCGAGCCGAAGTCGATCGAGCCGGCATTGAGGAACTCCAGCGCCTTGTTCGATCCCAGCGACTGCACCCAACGGACGCCGATCCTGTCGGGGGCGAGCTCCCGCTCGAGCAGGGCCTGCTGTTTCAGCACGATGCTGACGGGGTTGTAGGTTGCCCAGTCGATGGTGATGTCCGCCGGCGCTGCGCGGGCGATGTGCGGCTGCGCGAGAAGTGCCAAGGCGGTGCCGCCGAACGCGCGGCGTGATAGATGTGGCGGCAACGTGAGCTCCATCGGTCGTTCGCCGCGACAAAGAAAGAAAATGGCCGGGAAGGCAAGGGGGTAGGCCGGCGGAGGAAATTCTCCTCGGGGGAGGCGCGTCGCAAGCAGGTTTGTTTCCTGATTCGGCCACGCCGCACGACGTTGGGCGCTAGCTGCCTTCGCTTCCATATCGCGGGAGTGCGGCCCTGGCTTGTCTCGCGACAAGAAGCGGGACTGTCCCTGGCGCGACGGCAAGTAAACGCCGGGCGGTGCGCCCGACTCTACCGAACAGCCGTGGACGCGCGCGTTACGACACCACGCGCAGCCGCGGGCGCTCGCGGATGGCGAGCTGGTGATACAGATCCAGGTAATCGCTCGCCATCCGCCGCGCGGTGAACCGGCGCTCGAATTGCTGGCGGATCGCGTGGCGCGACAGGCGTTGCAGGCGCGGGATCGCGGCGACCGCCGCATCCTCGCTGTCGACGACGAAGCCGGTCAGGCCGTGGTCGACGATCTCCGGCACCGAGCCACAGTCGAACGCGATCACCGGGGTGCCGCAGGCCATCGCCTCGATCATCACGAGACCGAACGGTTCCGGCCAGTCGATCGGCATCAGCAGCGCGTGCGCCCCACTCAGGAATGCGGACTTCGTGTCGTCGCCGATCTCGCCGATCATCTCGATTTGATCCCCGTCGATCATCGGACGGATCGTCGCGTCGAAATACGCCTGGTCCACGCGGTCCACCTTGGCGGCGATCTTCAGCTTCAGGCCGGCGCGCCTTGCAATGCGGATGGCGCGATCGGCCCGCTTGTCGGGCGTGATGCGGCCCAGGAACGCGAGGTAGCTCGGCTCGACCCGTTGCGGCGTCAGCAGATCAGGCGGGATGCCGTGGTGGATCGTCTTCACGTAATTCGCGCCCGGCAGGCCGCGGCGTTGCGCGAAGGAAATCGAGACCAGCGGCACGTCTGGAAACAGGTCGTAAACTGGCGCATGGTCCGGCAGATCGAGCCGGCCGTGCAGCGTCGTCAGGAACGGCGTCGCCGCGCGGCTGAACAGCGAGAACGTCCAGTAGTCGAGGTGGCAGTGCAGCACGTCGAACTCATGCGCGCGACGATACACCGTCTCCAGCATCGCCATATGAGGTGCGATCGGGTCGCGCAGCGCGGCGTCGAAGCGCAGCGCGCAGGATGACATCGGCTCGAGTGTCGCCGAGGTGGTCGAATCGCCGCTGGCGAACAGCGTCACGTCGTGACCGAGCTCGGTGAGCTCTTCCGTCAGATATGAAACGATCCGCTCGGTTCCGCCATAGAGCTTCGGCGGGACCGATTCGGTCAGCGGCGCGATCTGGGCAATTCGCATAATCGTGAAGCTCCGGGGGCGGCGGCAGCGCCATGCCTACCAAAGCGCGGTGATTGGGTCGCTTTTGCGGCGCGCCCGCCCGGATTTCGCCGCAGACTTGGCGCGGCCGGCTCTTGTCAATCTGGGGTGCGGGTGACCAGGATGAACAAATAAGCGTGAGTGCGCCCGTCGCGCTCGTGGGAGGAGGGCATGTGGCACGCCTGGTAATCGTTTCCAACCGGGTCCCGCTGCCGACGGAGCGCGGGCCGCGAGCCGGCGGTCTCGCGGTGGCGCTGGCCGATGCGCTGCGACCGGGGACGCTGTGGTTCGGCTGGAGCGGAAAGCGCGTCGAGACGCCGGCGGAGACACCGGAGCTCGTGCAGGCGGACGGGGTCACCTACGCCACGGTCGATATGACGGAGGCCGAGTACCGCGCCTTCTACGTCGGCTTCGCCAATGGCGCGCTGTGGCCGCTGCTGCATTTTCGGCTCGGCCTGATGACGTATCGGCGTGAGGATTATGTTGGTTACTGCGCCGTCAATCGGCGCTTCGCCGCGGCGCTGGCGACGGTGCTGCAACCTGACGACCTGATCTGGGTGCACGATTACCATCTGATCCCGCTGGCCCAGGAGCTGCGACGCCTGTCGGTGCGAAATCGGATCGGCTTTTTCCTGCATATCCCCTTCGTGCCACCGGTGATGCTTGAGGTGCTACCTTGTGCGCCGGAGTTGCTGGAAGGAATGGCGGCCTATGACGTGGTCGGCTTTCACACCGATGGGTATCGCCGCGCGTTCCTGCAGTGCGCACAGCAGATGCTCGGCGTGGAACTGGACCGCGACTCCTTCGTGCACAATGGCTCGACGGTGCATGCCATCGTCGACCCGATCGGCATCGATACCGAGGCATTCGTCAAGGATGCGGTACGGGCAGCGCGTGGAGCGGAGGCACGGCGGTTGCGCGACAGCCTGGAGGGGCGCGCGCTGGCGGTCGGCGTGGATCGGCTGGATTACTCGAAGGGCCTGCCCAACCGCCTGATCGCGTTCGGCCGGCTGCTCGCCGAGTATCCCGAGCATCGCCGCAAGGTGAGCTTCCTCCAGGTCGCCGCACGCTCACGCGAGGACAACACCGACTACCTGCAGCTTCGCCGCGAGCTGGACCGTATCGTCGGTGACACGAATGGCCGCTACTCCGAGTTCGACTGGACTCCGGTGCGCTATATCACCCGCGCGCTGAGCCGGCGCACCCTGGCCGGTTTCTATCGCATCGCCCGCGTCGGTGTGGTGACGCCGCTGCGCGATGGCATGAACCTGGTGGCCAAGGAATACGTCGCGGCACAGAACCCGGCCGATCCCGGCGTGCTCGTGCTGTCGCGCTTCGCCGGTGCGGCGGATGAGCTGACCGAGGCGCTGATCGTCAACCCGTTCGACCCGGACGAGATTGCTGAGGCCATCCACCGGGCGCTGTTGATGGAGCTGGACGAACGCCGTGCCCGGCACCAGGCACTGCAGGACAAGGTTCACCAGTCGACCGCGCGGCGATTCTGCGAGGTGTTCCTGCAGCATCTGGCGGCGTGCAAGACGCAGCCGATGCTTGAATGTGCCTAGTGTGCGTCATCGTCGTTCGTCGATGACATATCGACGACACGAATAATGCGTCAGGCCAGGGACGTGGCGGTGCGGTGCGACATTCGGCTTGTGCGTCTCCTGCTGGGTATGACCTGGTTCCTCCGGATCGCGCCGAGCGTGGCCGACGATCTCGGCGCCGACCAGCCGCGACCGGTCCCGCCCGTCTATGTCACGGAAAACCATGGTCTGATGGCCAGCTTTCCACCTGGTCTGACGTATTGTCCGCTGCCGAAGGACTGGGTCGGGTCGGATCACGGCACCGAGGTCTATCTGGTGCCACCTGCCGGATGCGGCGCGTCGACATCGTATTGGTCGTCTGATCGCTCTCCAGGATCGCGTGTGCCGACCATCGGTCTTTACTATGCGTACAACGTGGTCGAGATTTCGCCAGGATCAGGTCGGTACTCGCCGCCGCGGACGCCGCGTGAGGCATTGCAGATTTATTGCCGAGAGCCACACGCCCCGGTGCCTGCCGGAATTCAACTGCTTGGCGTTGTGGCAGCCGGATGTCTGATCGAGGACCGACGCTCCGTCGAGGTCAGGGTCGTGGGCCTTTACAGTGTCGACCGCGCGATGCAAGAGGTCGCTGACCACGTCTTGGTTGTTTCGCTCATGACGACGCGGGATCGACTTCGCGATGACCTTGGTGTTTTCAAGGTGATTGCAGGAGATATCCGTGTTTGCACGCCAGACTGGGCGAAAGAGGTAAAAGGACGCAGCCCATGTCCGCTGGGCGTCGGGTGGTGGTGAGGCAGCCGGCCCCGACCGTCACCGGCGATCATCGGCACAACAAGAGCACGTTCACGCTGACTGGAATCGCCGGCCCCACCTGTCATTGCCCCCACCTGTCATTGCCCCCACCTGTCATTGCGAGGAGCGTAGCGACGAAGCAATCCCCCCCGACGCAGGGGATTGCTTCCTCGCTGCGCTCCTCGCAATGACAGGGTGCGTTTCCGGCCAGGGTGAAAATGCTCTAACCCTCCAGCCGGAACGCATCGGCGATCCGTCGCACGGCGCCGGTGGCATCCACCACGACCACGTCGAAGCGGACGCCGTTCGTGCCCCACTCTGGGTGCTCGCCCAGCAGGATTTCCGCCGCGGCAATCAGCCGTGCGCGCTGCCTGGTGGTGAGCGCAGCGGCGGCGTCGGCAAGGGTGGGGCGGGATTTCACTTCGACGATGGCCAGCAGCCCGTCCTTTTCCGCAACGAGATCGATCTCGCCCGATGCGGTGCGGAGGCGTCGCGCGTGCACCGTCCAGCCGTCACGCAGCAGCGCCGCGCTGGCAGCGGCCTCGGTGTCGACGCCGCGCGTATGGGCGCGCCGCCCGCGTCGCTGACGCGCGTCCATCTATTGGTGCTGCGTGTCGATCGGCGCGCAGTTGGTCCGCCCTGAAGCCACGCAATCCTGGAGCTGACCTGCCTGGCGCAGCCGATTCATAATGAACATGACGGCGCCGATCAGCACGGCTACCAGCAGCAGGGCCATCAGAGCGCCACGCGGCGGCCCGGGTGCCGGTTCCCTGTCCTGATCGGGCCCGGATTGATCTTGATCGGACATCAGACCGCCTTCCGTCCTTGTCGGTATCGATCGTGCCCGGATTGATCGTGATCGGACATCAGATCGCCTCCCGTCCTTCCGCCACGGCGTGGCACGCCACCTGCACCTCGCGCTGCTGTGTATGCTTCGGTTTCTCCGCGCGGCAGCGGTCATTGGCAAGCGGACAGCGCGGATGGAACGGGCAGCCGGAGGGCGGATCGATCGGGCTGGGCACCTCGCCGCCCACCGGCGTGCGGCTGCGTCCGACCATCTCCAGGTCCGGGATCGCGTCCAGCAGCAGGCGCGTATAGGGGTGGCGCGGGGTGCGGAAGATCGTTTCGGCCGGTCCCTGCTCGACGATACGCCCGAGGTACATCACGCCGAGCCGGTCGGAGACATGGCGCACCACGGCCAGGTTGTGGCTGATGAACAGGTAGGTCAGGCCCAGCCGCTGCTGCAAATCGCGCATCAGGTTGAGGATCTGTGCTTGGACCGAAACGTCCAGCGCGCTGGTCGGCTCGTCGCACACCAGGAAGTCCGGCTCCGAGGCCAGCGCGCGGGCAATCGAGATGCGCTGGCGCTGGCCGCCGGAGAATTCGTGCGGGTATTTCTCGCCGTCCGCGGGCGCCAGGCCGACCTGCGCCAGCAGCTCGCCGACCCGCGCGGCGATCGCCGGCGTGCCGGACAGGATGGCGAAAGCGCGGATCGGTTCGGCAACGATATTGCGCACCCGCCAGCGCGGGTTGAGCGAGGCGTAGGGGTCCTGGAAGATCATGTTCATCCGCCGGCGCAGCTCCGGCTGCGCGCGGGCGGTGGAGATGGGGTTGCCCTCGAAACGGAGCTCTCCCGCGCTGGGCGGCAGCAGGCCGACCGCCATGCGCGCAATGGTCGATTTGCCGCAGCCGGACTCGCCCACCAGCGACAGCGTGCTGCCGGGGGCGATGCTGAAACTTGCCTCGTCCACCGCACGCAGCGTCAGGCGCGGCTCGCGCGCCAGCACCCGCTGCAGCCAGGGTTTCGAGACGTCGAACACGCGCGAGATCGCGGATGCTTCGAGCATCGGCGCGTCGGGCACCGGCGCATCAGACGACGCACGAATTGGTGCGGCGGGGGTGGGTGGCTCAAGCATTGGCGCCGCGGCCCATTGGCGCTCCGGGCATTGGCACCTCCGACACCATTGTCCCGGATGTCGCAGGCGTTGGCGCCTCGGGGATTGGTGCTTCACGCATTGGCGCCCCGGGCAGCGGTGCCCCCGGCATTGGCTCCCCGAGCATCGGCGCCTCGGGCAACGGGGCGCGAGGCAACGGCGCCTCACGCATCGTCGGCCTCGGCATCAGCCCGCCCTCCGCCGAACAGCCAGCAGGCGGCGTGCGTGGCGCCCGCCGCCAGCAGCTCTGGACGTTCGTTGCGGCAGCGGTCGAACACCTTGGGGCAGCGCGGGTTGAAGGCACAGCCCGGCGGGATGGCGTTCAGCCGCGGCATCGCGCCGTCGATCTGGCGCAACCGGGCGACGCGGTGCTCCAGCGACGGGATCGAGCCCATCAGGCCCTCGGTGTAGGGGTGCGCGGGGTGCCTCACCACCTCGGCCACCGGGCCGATCTCGGCAATGCGGCCGGCATACATGACGGCGACGCGGTCGGCGGTCTCGGCGATCACGCCCATGTCGTGGGTGACCAGCATCACGGCGGTGCCGTGGTCGCGGGTCAGCCGTTTCAGCAAGGTGATGATCTGTGCCTGGATCGAGACGTCCAGCGCCGTCGTGGGCTCGTCGGCGATGACCAGAATCGGTTCGGCGCACAGCGCCAGCGCGATCACCACGCGCTGGCGCATGCCGCCGGAGAATTCGTGCGGATAGGCATCGATCCGTTGCGAAGCGGCAGGGATACCGACTTCGGACAGCCAGTTGATGGCACGCTTGCGGGCGTCGGCGTCCGACAAATGCAGATGCGTCTGGATCGTCTCGACCAACTGGCGGCCGATCGAATAGAGCGGGTTGAGCGTGGTCAGCGGGTCCTGGAAGATGGTGCCGATCTGCCGGCCGCGGATGCGCCGCATCGCCTCATACGGCAAATTGTCGATACGCTTGCCGTTCAACAGGATCTGGCCGCCGGCGATGCGGCCCGGGGGTTCCAGCAGGCCGATGACCGCGACGCCTGTCAGCGACTTGCCGGCGCCGGATTCACCGACCACGCCTAGGACTTCGCCGTCATCGATAGAAAGCGAGATGCCGTCCAGCGCGCGCAGGATGCCCCGGCGGGTGGGGAACTCGACGGTCAGGTTTTCGAGGTTCAGCAACGCCATCAGCGAAGCCTGGGGTTCAGCGCGTCGCGCAGCCAGTCGCCCAACAGGTTGATCGACAGCACCATCAGCACCAGCGCCAGGCCCGGAAAGATCGTCACCCACCACTGGCCGCTGAACAGGAAATCGTCTCCGATGCGGATCAATGTGCCGAGCGAGGGCTTTGTCGGCGGCAGCCCGACGCCCAGGAACGACAGCGTCGCCTCGTCCAGGATCGCCAGGCCCAGAGTCAATGTGCCGAGCACCAGCACCGGCCCCAGCACGTTGGGCAGGATGTGCGTCGCCATGATCCGCACGCGGCCGAGGCCGATCAGCCTGGCGGCCATCACGTAGTCCTTGTTGCGCTCTACCAACGTCGAGCCGCGCACGGTGCGGGCGAATTGCGGCCAGCGGCTGATGCCGATGGCGAAGATCAGCACGTAGATCTGCAGCGTCGCGTGCATGGTCTGCGGCAGCTCCGCGCTGACCACGCCGTCGACCAGCAGCGCCATCAGGATCGCGGGAAACGTCAGTTGCACGTCGGCCGCACGCATCAGCAGCGCGTCGGCGATCCCGCCGGCGTACCCCGCCAGCAGGCCCACCGCGACGCCCACCACCACGGCGAAGATCATTGCCGCCGCGCCGACGATCAGACTGATCCGGGAGCCAAACATGATCGCCGAGAGCATGTCGCGGCCCTGCTCGTCGGTGCCGAGGGGAAACGCCCAGTCCGAACCCTCCAACGGCAGCGGCGGATTGAAGCTGTTCAGCAGGTTGAGGTTGGCGACGTTGGTGGGATCCTGCGGCGCGATCCAGGGCGCCAGCGCGGCGGCCAGGATCAGGATCAGCGCAACCCCCGCCGAGGCCACCGCCAGCGGCGAGCGGCGGAAGCTGTACAGCAGGTCGCTGTCCAGCGTGCGCGCCCAGCGCGTCGGAGGGTGGGTTGCGCTCATTGCGTTACGTTCATCGTTGCGCGTTCATCGCGGCACGTTCATCGTGGCGCATTCATCGTGCGGCCGTGGCCGCGGCGCGATCGACACGCAGCCTTGGATCGACCGCGAAGTAAAGCAGGTCGACGATCAGGTTGATCAGCACGAACACCACGCCGACAAGCAGCAGGTAGGCCGACATCACGGGTATGTCGGCAACCGCCACCGACTGCACCAGCAACAGCCCCATCCCCGGCCATTGGAACACCGTCTCGGTAACCAAAGAGAAGCCGATGATGTTGCCGATCTGCAGCCCGACGATGGTGATCACCGGCACCAGCGTGTTCTTCAATGCGTGACCGAAATAGACTGCGCGATTGCTCAGGCCGCGGGCGCGGGCAAATTTGATGTAGTCGGTGCGCAGTACCTCCAGCATCTCGGCGCGCACCAGGCGCATGACCAGGGTGAGCGTGAACAGGCCGAGCGTGATCGCCGGCAGCACCAGGGCGCGCAGTCCGCTGATCGTCACGAACCCGGTGGACCACCAGGTGCCGAAATGCACCACGTCGCCGCGTCCGAAGCTCGGCAGCCAGCCCAGCATGACGGAGAACACCAGGATCAGCAGGATGCCGATCAGGAAGGTGGGCAGCGATACTCCGACCAGGCTGATCGCCATGCACAGTCTTGCCAGCGGCGCGTCGCGGTAGATGCCGGTGTAGACGCCGAGCGGCACGCCGACGACCAGGGAGAATACGGTGGCGGTGGCGACCAGTTCCAGGGTCGCGGGCAGGCGTTGCTCGATCAGGCCGGCGACCGGCTGGGCCAGGCGGTAGGACATTCCGAGGTTGCCGTGCAGCGCGGTCCAGATGAATTTTGCGTATTGGATGAAGAACGGTTGATCGAGGCCTAGCTGGTGGACCAGGGCGACGCGTTGGGCCTCGGTGTAGTCCTGGCCCAGCATGATCGTGACGGGGTCGCCGACATAGGCGAACATGGCGAAGCTGATGAAGCCGATCACCAGCAGGACCGGGACGGCCTGCAGGATGCGCGAGACGATGAAGGCGCCCATGCCGGGTCAGCGCGCCGGTTGGTCGGAGGTCAAATCACGGTCTCCCAGGGGCATGTGGCCCTCTTGTTGGGGGCAGTATAGCGGCAATCATGGCGGCGGGAACCGGGGAGCGGCGGGGCGGGCGGCGGCTGGAGTCGCGATGCCAGCCGTCGGTGGTGCTGGATGGTCCGCGAGGAGCTGGATGGTCCGCAAGGAAGAAGATCCACCGCGGAGCACGCGGAGAAGATATCCGGCACTGCGTCCGCCTTCCTGGGATCGCGGCGCGCGCGTTGCCTCCGGGAGTCCCGCATGGACACGCGGCGGCCGGATCACTACCTTTGGGCCATGGCGGCGGGCGTGGGAGTAGCCGTGGCAGACGTTCGGAAGATCAGTGTCGCACTGACGGAAGATGAGGCGGCCGACCTGCGGGCGGCAGTGGATAGCGACGCCTATGCATCGAGCGACGAGATTGTACGGGAGGCGATCGCTGACTGGCGGATTGAGCACGCGCAGCTCGAGGACGACATCAGTCGTCTGCGGGACTTGTGGGATGCAGGCAAGGACCGGGGTGCGACGCGGCCGCTCGATATCGAGTGGACCCTCGTGGCTGCGCGCGAGCGGTTGGGCACAGCCGAAGCAGTGTGACCCGGGTCGTCATAACGGCGCCGGCCGAACGCGACCTTGAAGACATCTGGCTGGGGATCGCTCCAAACAACCGTCGCGGCAGATCGTGATCGACCACCAGGAGAATGCGCGTGCGGTACACCGTGGTTCTGGAACAGGAACAAGACGGCGGTTGCGTGGCAAGCGTCCCCGCTCTTCCGGGATGCGTTAGCCAAGGGAACAACCGCGAAGAGGCCCTCGCCAATATAAAGGAAGCGATTGAACTGTACCTGGACGACTGTCGCGACGCCGGCGATCCAATTCCCATCGAGGCGGGCCGGGAATTCGTCGAGGTCGACGCCGCCTAGACGGGTCCGGGGTTCGTGGCAAAGCTTCCGACCGATCTCTCCGGCCGGGAGGTACGGACCGCCCTGGAACGCGCGGGCTTCGTGTTCCGCCGACAAGCGGGCAGTCACATGATTCTCCGGCGCGACGCGCCACATGCCAGGGTCGTCGTTCCCGATCACCAGCAGATCCGGGCCGGCACGCTCGGCCGCATCGTCACCGATGCAGGTCTCACGGTCGAGCAGTTCATGCGGCTGCTCGGGCGGTAGGGAAGTCGCCGGCATTGTCGGGCTACGCCAGGCCGTCGCGGGCGTGCCCGGGACCTCGCTCGACGCCGCTTGCAACGCCCGAGGTGCGGGACCACGCCCTCGCACCTCATTTGCGGCGCGTTCCGCACCCGAACATTCGCGATGCGCATGAAGCGGTTCATCTTCGTCGCGATGCCGGCGAGGCTCGGTGCTTCCCACCGCTTGGGGCGCGACGGCCGGATATCATTCCGTCGATGCGCGGTATGGCCACGCGGCGCCATCTCGTGGCGTGCGCCTGCGTGCCGCGGACCGCGCAAATATGGGCGCAGCCCGGCGGGCGATGGGTCATCCGTTACGGCGTCCCACCGGCGCGGTGGAGCAGGTCCTGGAAATACGGCAGATCGCGGGTCAACCGCGGATCGTCCGGCATTCGGGCGATGGCGGACCGGAGCTGGGCCAGCGCGCGCTCGGCCAGCGGACGCGCCTCCTCCTTCCGGCCCAGCTTCAGCAAGGTCTCGGCGACCCGCCCCAGGCTGAACGACAGATCGTGCTGCCATCCGGCGTTGCCGGGGTCGGCGCGGGCCAGGCGGTCGAAGATAGCGAGGCTGTCGCGGTAGCTGTTCAGCGCTTCCGGCAGGTTGCCCTGCGCCACCAGCACGTCGCCGACGTTGTTGTAGGACACCGAGAGAACGCGCTGCCATCCGGCGTTGCCAGGGTCTGCGCGGGCCAGCCGGTCGGCGATGGCGAGGCTATCGCGGTAGCTCTTTAGCGCCTCCGGCAGGTTGCCCTGCGCCACCAGCACGTCGCCGACCTTGATGTAGGACACCGAGAGATCGCGCTGCCAGCCGGCGTTGCCGGGGTCGGCGCGGGCCAGGCGGTCGCGGATGGCGAGGCCGTTGCGGTAGGTCTTCAGCGCCTCCGCCAGGTTGCCTTGCGCCAGCAGCACGTCGCCGACCTTGCTGTAGGACACCGAGAGATCGCGCTG
>PLXO01000102.1 GCA_003151425.1 Acetobacteraceae bacterium | reverse complement strand
ATGCCTATGGGGTCAAGCCCGGCCACGACGGACTGGGTCGGACGCCGGCGTACGTCACGCTTTTCGGCACCGGATATAACGTGACGCTTCACCCCTCCGGTCGGAAACCCATAATCTCCTCGAAACGATCGCAATAGGCCGGCCAGACCTCGGGGTTCAGCAGCCGCGGCGGGCGCTTGCCATCCAGCACGTCGAGCATTTGCTCCGCCGCGATGCGCGCGATGTTCTGCCGCGACTGCCGGGTGATGCCCGCGGTGTGCGGGCTGACCAGCACGTTGTCGAACGCCAGCAACGGATGGTCGGTCGCCGGCGGTTCGTCCTCCCACACGTCCAGCCCAGCGCCAGCGATCCGCTTCGTGCGCAGCGCCTCCGCCAGCGCCAGCTCGTCATGGATGCCGCCGCGTGCGGTGGTGATGAAATAAGCGTGCGGCTGCATCAGCGCATATTCGCGCGCGCCGATCATGCCGCGCGTCTCCGCGGTGTGCGGGCAGTTGATCGACACGTAGTCGGCCTGGCGCAACAGATCGTCCAACACCGCCAGCTTCTCCGCCCCGCGCGCGGTCACCTGCGCCTCGGTAAGATACGGGTCGTACGCCAGCACACGCATCCGGAACAATCCGCGGCACAGCTCCGCCACGCGCGAGCCGACATTGCCCAGGCCGATGATGCCGATGGTCCGCTCCAGCACGTCGTCGCCCATGTACTCCCGTCGCGGGCGTTGCTCGCCGCGCCGCATCGCGTGGTCGGTCAGCATGATGCGCTTGGACAGCGCCAGCATCATTGCCATCACATGCTCGGCTACGCCCTCCTTGTTGCCGCCGGCCTGATTCACCACCGCCACGCCGGCGCGGGAGCAGTCCGCTAGGTTCACCGTGTCGTAGCCGGCGCCGGTGGTGGACAGCAGCATCACGTTTGGCATGCGCTCCAGCAGCGCCGCCGTGCCGTGATATTTCCGCGCCAATTCCTGCCGCGACGAGCTGATCTGGAACGCGTGCGCGCGCGTCAGGACGGGCTCGGCTTCGTCATCCGGGCTGTCGTTCACCAGTCTGTCCACCTGGATGTCGGCCCGCTGGCCAAGTATCTCCAGGAAAATCGGCGCGGAGACATGGTTGACGTAGAACACGCGCTTGATGTTGGGCGCCATATGCGCGTTACCCTTCCGGATTGAATCCCATGATCCTGGCAAACCGCTCGCGATAGGCCGGCCAGACGTCCGGGTTGATCAGCCGTGGCGGGCGCTTCCCGTCGAGGATATCCAGGACCTGCTCGGCCGCGATGCGCGCCATGTTCTCGCGTGACTCCACGGTCGCCCCCGCGGTGTGAGGGCTGATCAGCACGTTGTCGAACGCCATCAGCTTGTGATCATGCGGCGGCGGCTCTTGCTCCCACACATCCAGGCCTGCCCCGGCGATCTGCTTGCCCGCCAACGCCTCGGCCAGTGCGTTCTCGTCGTGGATGAAACCGCGCGCGGTGGTGACGAAATAGGCGTCCGACCGCATCAGCCCGAATTCCCGCGCGCCGATCATGTAACGGCTGTCGCGCGTCAACGGGCAGTTGATCGAAACGAAATCCGCCTGGGCCAGCAGGTCGCCCAGCTCGACCTTTTCGCCGCCACGCGCCGTGATCTGCTCGGCGCTGAGATAGGGGTCGTAGGCCAGCACGCGCATGTTGAATAAGCCGCGGCACAGCTCGGCCAGCCGCCCTCCGACGTTGCCGATGCCGATGATGCCCACCGTGCGGTTCAGCAGTTCGCGGCCGATATAGTTGTTGCGCGGGATGTTCGGCCCGGCGCGCATCCGCCGATCGACCTCGATGATGCGCTTGGACAGCGTCAGCATCATCGCGAGCGCATGCTCGGCGACGCCTTCCTTGTTGCCGCCCGACTGGTTCACCACGATGATACCGCGCGCGGTGCACGCATCGACGTCCACCGGATCGTAGCCGGCGCCGTTCGATGACACCGCGATCAGGTTCGGTGTGCGGTCGAGCAGCGCCGGGGTCACATGATAGTGCGGCGCCAGCACTTGGCGCGAGGCACCGGCCTGATAGACGTGCGCGGCCGACAGGATCGGCACCGCCACGTCGTCCGGACTTTCGTTCTCCAGCCGGTCGAGCTGCACGTCCGGTCGTTGCGCAATGATCTGCGTGTAGATCGGCGAGGACAGATACTTCACATAGAACACGCGCTTGGCGTTCGGTGCCATGAAGCTTGCCTCCCCCTGATTGCCGGCGGCAACCTTACGGGCGCCGCGCGTTGCTTGCCAATCCCGGCGCGGGAGGAGATGTGATGCCGTTGTCCGGGGTTCGGGTTGTCGATCTGACGCGCGTGCTGTCGGGTCCGTTCTGCACGGCGCTGCTCGCTGACCTCGGCGCCGACGTGATCAAGGTCGAGGCGCCGGAGGGCGACTCGGTGCGCCGTCAGGGCGCGGTGCGTGATGGGCTGTCCTGGTACTTCGCCAACTTCAACCGCAACAAGCGTTCCATCGTGCTGGATCTGAAGACCGATGTGGGATGCGAGATACTGACGCAACTGATCGCGCGGGCGGATGTGCTCGTGGAGAATTTCCGCCCCGGCGTGCTGGCGCGAATGGGATTCGATGCGGCGCGACTGAAGGCGCTGCGGCCGAATTTGGTCGTCTGCAGCATCAACGGATTTGGCGGTGACGGGCCGTATCGCGATCGTCCCGCCTTCGACTTCATCGCCCAGGCGATGAGCGGCTTCATGAGCGTCAACGGCCGCGCGGATGACCCACCGTTGCGCTCGGGGCTGCCGATCAGCGATCTGGTGGCGGGGCTCTATGCGGCGTTGGCGATCACCGCGGCGCTGCGCCGCGCGCAGGCCTCGGGCGAGGGTCAGTCGGTGGAGGTCAGCCTGACCAACGGGTTGATCAGCCTGCTGGCCTATATCGCGACGAACTATTTCGCGACCGGTATTGTCCCGCCGCGCGCGGGGAATGATCATCCGATCGCGGCGCCGTATGGATTGTTCGCCACGCGTGATGGACATGTCGCGCTGGCACCGCCGGACAACGCGTTCTTCGGCCGGCTGATGGATGCGTTGGGCGTGCCGGAGCTGAAGGACGATCCGTTGTTTCGCACGCAGTCGGTGCGACTGACGAACCGGACGCGGATCAATGCAATCGTCGGCGGCAAGCTGGCACTGCAGACGACCGAGCACTGGGTGACCGCACTGAACGCGGCGGGGGTTCCGTGCGGGCCGGTCTACGGCGTCCAAGACGTGTTCTCGGATCCGCAGGTGCTGGCGCAGCAGATGGTGCTGGAGGTCGAGCATCCCGGGCATGGGTTGGTACGGATGTTGGGGTTCCCGATGAAACTCGGTGAGACTCCATGCCAGGTACGGCGGCCCGCGCCGGCGCTCGGCGAGCACACGGCAGAGATTCTGGCGGAGCTGCGAAACGGGCCGGCGATGTCCCAGCAAACGTAGGGCGGAACAGCGCGGCGCATTCCGCCACTCGCACCGCATCGGAGTTCTCATGCCTCGGCAGTCTTCGGGAATGGCGGAATGCGCTGCGCTGTTCCGCTCTACGCTTGCTACGCTTGCTGGGTCATCGCACGCGTCATCCCCAGCGCGTACTCGACCTCTACCGTGTAGACCGCCTGCTCCTTCCCCAACAGCGAGCTGAACAACGTGAAGTGCCCCATCGGCATTGGCTCCGACCGAAACAGGTTGTGCGCCTGGACGAACGCCGCGAGCTTCACCTCCGCCGCGTTGTCCAGCCGCGCCAGCGTCACGTGCGGATTGAACCGGCGCCGCTCCGGCTCCAGCCCCACCCGTTGCAGCGCCGTCTCGATCTTGCCGCGCAGATGATCCAGCGACGGGTTGCGCTCCACCCCCACCCACAGCGCCGTCGCCCGCCCACCCTTCGCGAACGTCCCGACCCCCGCCAGCGTCAGCGCGAATTCGCGCGCCTTCAGGGCCGCCAGCGCGTGGTCGATCTCCTCTGCCAGATAACGCGGCGCCTCGCCGATGAAGCGCAGCGTCAGGTGGTAGTTTTCGGGGGGCACCCACCTGGCCCCCGGGATGCCAAGCCCGGCCAGCGACGCCAGCCGCTGACGCAGCGTCCACGGCAGGTCCAGCGCGACGAACAGCCTCATCCGGTCTTCACCCCGTCCAGCAGCTTCTCGACCAACGGCAGCAGGCGGGTGACGATGCGCCGCGCACCCTCCGGGTTGGGGTGCATGCGGTCCGCCTGGTTCAGCGCGGGATCCTCCGCCACGCCCTGCAGGAAGAACGCATTGAACAGCACCCCAGGCCGATGGCTTAGCCGCTCGAACACCGCGTTGAAGGCCCGCGCATAGTCCGGCCCCATGTTGGGCGGCGCATACATCCCGCACAGCAGCACCGGGATGTGCCGCGCCGTCAGCGTGTCGAGGATTGCCGTCAGGTTGGCTTGCAGCACTTTGGGATCGATGCCGCGCAACCCGTCATTGGCGCCGAGCTCGACGATGGCGGCATCCGCCCCGTCGCCAAGCACCCAAGCCAATCGGGCGCGGCCGTCCGCGGTGGTATCACCGGACACCGCGCCGTCGATGATCTGCACCTGACGGCCGGCCGCCGCCAGTGCCGCGGCAAGCTGCGCCTGGAAGCCATCCTCATGGGCCAGGCCGTAGCCGGCGGTCAGCGAATCCCCCAGCACGAGCAAACGCACCGGCTTGGCCGTCGCCGGCAGTGCCACCAGCATCGGCAGCACCAGAAGCGCTCCCAGGACCATCAACGCCGCCACGGCTTTCCGCAACCGGCCGGGCGGGCCATATGCTGCCGCCATGGATGCCACTCCGCCGTCTTCGGCCCCGCCGCTCGTCGTCGTGCGCGGCCTTGCGCTGACCGTGCCCTCGGCCGCCGGGCCGGTCAACATCCTGCGCGGTATCGACCTGGATATTGCCGCCGGCGAGGCCGCGGGGCTGATCGGGCCGTCCGGCTCGGGCAAAACCTCGCTGCTGATGGTGCTGGCCGGTCTGGAACGCGCGACTGCCGGATCGATCCGCTTCGCCGGCCAGGAGATCACCGCATGGGACGAGGACGCTCTGGCCCGTCTGCGCCGCGACTCGATCGGCATCGTGTTCCAGTCCTTTCATCTGATCCCGACGATGACCGCGCTGGAGAATGTGGCAGTGCCGCTGGAGCTGGCGGGGCGGCGCGACGCCGGCGATCGGGCCGCGGCGGCGTTGCGCGCGGCGGGGCTGGGGCATCGCCTGACCCACCTGCCGGGGCAGCTCTCCGGCGGCGAGCAGCAGCGGGTCGCACTGGCGCGTGCCTTCGCACCGGAGCCGCGGCTGCTGCTGGCCGACGAGCCGACCGGCAATCTGGACCAGGCAACCGGCGAGGCGGTGATGGACAAGCTGTTCGAGCTGCGGGCGCGGACCGGCACCACTCTGCTGTTGGTGACGCATGACGCGCGGCTGGCGGCCAGGTGCGGGCGGCGGATCCACATCGCCGACGGAAGGGTGACGGAGATCGACGTCTCGGCGATCGGTGCGCCCCCATGATGACTCCCTCCCCCCTTGAGGGGGAGGGTTGGGGAGAGGGGTTCCCCCCCTCCGCGGCCCAAGCCCCTATGGAACGCGACGAATGATCCTCGCCCTCCGCCTGGCCCGCCGTGAGCTGCGCGGCGGCGTGCGTGGCCTGCGCATCGTCGTGGCTTGCCTGGCGCTTGGGGTCGCGGTGATTGGCGCGGTCGGCACGCTGGGCGTCGCGATCCAGCTTGGATTGGCGACCGATGGGCGGCAACTGCTGGGTGGTGATCTGGAAATCGACTCGGGCTCGGAGCGCCTGCCCGACGCTACGCGCGGCTGGCTGACCGCGCGCGGCGCTCGGCTGTCGGAGATCGTCGAGCTGCGAACTTTGCTGGTCGCGCCGTCGGGGGAGCGCACGCTGATCGAGCTGAAGGCGGTCGATCCGGCGTGGCCGCTGGTCGGCACCGTGCAAACCGACCCGGCCCTGCCGGTCGCGCGGGCGTTGGGCGAGCAGGATGGGCGCTTCGGGCTGCTGACCAGCCAAGTCATACTCGACAGGCTGGGCCTGCACACGGGGGATATCGCCCGCGCGGGCAACGCCAGTTTCACCGTCCGAGCCGCGCTGGCATCGGAGCCGGACGCGCTGGCGACGCCCGCGCTGTTCGGACCGCACGCGGTGGTCCCTCTGGCGGCGGTGCCTGCCACCGGACTTATCGTGCCGGGCTCGCTGGTCACCAATCGGCTGAGGGTTCTGTTATCCCCGGGCCTCGATGCCGCCGGCGTGGCGGCCGACCTGCGTGCGGCGTTTCCCGACCAGGGCTGGCGGATTCGCGATCCGCGTGACGCCGCGCCAGGGGCGGCGCGCATCGTGGACCAGGCCGGGACGTTCATGACCCTGGTCGGACTGACCTCGCTGCTGGTCGGCGGCATCGGTGTCGCCAACGGCGTGCGGGCGTGGCTGGAGGCGCGGGCACGGACCATTGCCATCTTGCGCTGCCTGGGCGCCTCGGCCCGACTGATGTTCGCGGTCGCGTTGATCCAGGTGCTGGCACTCGCCTTGGCCGGCATCCTGCTCGGTCTGGTGGCGGCCGCTTCGCTGCCGCCGCTGCTGGTCTGGCTGTTGCGCGGTTTGTTGCCGGTGCCGCCGGTGCTTGGGCTCTATCCGGCACCGCTGGCGCTCGCCGCCGGGTACGGCCTGCTGACCGCGCTCTGTTTCTCGCTGCTGCCGCTGGGCCGCGCCGCGCGCATCCCCGGCGCCGCGCTGTTCCGCGATGGCGTGCTGCCGCAGGCCGTGCGACCGTCGCCGTGGCTGCTGGCGACGACCGTCGGCCTCGGTCTGGCGCTGGTCGGATTGACCATCTCCACCGCCGCCGACCGCCGCTTCGCGCTGTGGTTTTGTGCCGGCTCGCTCGGTACCCTGGCGTTGTTCCGGCTTGGAGGCTTTGCCTTGGTGCGGCTGGCGCGCCTGGCACCGCGGGTGCGCGCACCTTGGGTCCGCCTGGGACTGGGCAACCTTCACCGCCCCGGCACCGCGGCGCCGATGCTGCTGGTCTCGGTCGGGCTGGGTCTGTCCACCCTGGCGGCCGTAGCGTTGATCCAGGGCAATTTGAGCCATCAGATCGCCGAGCAGATGCCGGCAGACGCGCCGAGCTTCTATTTCATCGACATCCAGGACAACCAGCTTCCGCGGTTCGAGACGCTGGTGCGGGCAAGCCCGGGCGCCACCGACCTGCACGAGGTGCCGGCGCTGCGCGCGCGCATCGTCAGCGTGGCGGGGGTGCCGGCCGAGCAGGTGCACGCCACCCCCGACACGCGCTGGGCGCTGCGCGGCGACCGCGGCCTGACCTACGCCGCCACCCCACCGGAGGGCACGCGGCTCGTCGCCGGGCACTGGTGGCCGCCCGACTACAGCGGTCCGCCGCTGGTCTCGTTTGACGCCGGGCTGGCGCGCGGCTGGGGGGTGGGAATCGGCGACGTGATCCAGATGAACGTGATGGGCCGCGACATCGACCTGGTTGTCGCCAATCTGCGCGACATCCCCTGGCGTTCGCTGTCGCTGAATTTCGCGATGATCGCCAGTCCCGGGCTGCTGTCGCAGGCCCCCCACGGGCACATCGCCACGGTGCGGGTGCCGGAGGCGGCCCAGGGCGCCCTGCTGCGCGCGGTGACCGACGCGCTGCCCAACGTCACCGGTATCCGGGTCTCTGACATTCTGGCCTCGCTCGCCGACCTGCTGGACCGGGCGGCGGCGGCGCTGGCGGCGACCGGCTCCCTGACCCTGGTCGCCGGCGGACTGGTGCTGATCGGCGCGGTGGCGGCCGGGCAGCGGCGGCGGACGCAGGAGGCGGTGATCCTGAAGGTGCTGGGCGCCAGCCGGGCGCAGATCCGCGCGGCCTGGCTGGTGGAGTTCGGCGCGCTGGGCCTGACCGCCGGGCTGATCGCGGCGCTGATCGGCACCGCGGCGAGCTGGGGCGTGACACATTATATTATGGACACCGATTGGATATTCTTGCCCGGCACCCTGGCCGGCACGCTTGCGGTATGTCTCGCCATGGTGCTGATTTTCGGCTATGTTGGCACTTCGGCGGCGCTGGGGGCCAAGGCCGCACCGCTGTTGCGCAACGAGTGAGGCTGTCGGGAGGCTACGTGGGTGGAGCGATCGGGCCCGGCTTGAACCGGCGCATCGCCTTGCCAACATTGGCAGTCCGGGGCCTCACCCCACACAGGAAGGCGACACATGGCTATCAGTCCTGACTTCCGCACCTACCCGCAAGCATCGGCCGCGACGACCGCTGCCGTGCTGGACGCGGGGCTGCGCGCTTACATGCTGCGGGTCTACAACTGGATGAGCTCGGGTCTGGTGCTGACCGGGGTTGTCGCCTACGCGATTGCCTACTATCCGCCGCTGCACCAGCTATTCTATCGTGACGCCGTCACCCAGTTCGGGACGGTCGTCCACAATCAGCCGACCTTTCTCGCGATCGCTTCGATCTTCGCCCCGCTCGCCTTTGTGCTGGTTCTCAGCATGGGCGTGAACCGGCTGTCGAAGACGGCCGCGCAGGCGCTTTACTGGGTGTTCTGTGCCGCGATGGGCGCCAGCCTGACCAACATCTTCATGGTCTACACTGGCGAATCGGTCGTGCGGGTGTTCTTCATCACCGCGGCAACCTTCGCCGGCATGAGCATTTTTGGCTACACGACGAAGGCCGACCTAAGCCGGTTCGGCAGCTTTCTGTTCATGGGGCTGATCGGCATCATCATCGCCGGGCTGGTGAACATGTTCATGCACAGCTCGGCGCTGCAATTCGCGATCAGCGTGATCGGCGTGCTGGTGTTCACCGGGCTGACGGCCTTCGACACGCAGCGCATCAAGGCGACTTATGTGCAGTATGCCTACGCCGATGGCGTCGACGGGGCAGCGAAACGCAGTGTCTATGACGCGTTGAGCCTCTACTTGAACTTCATCAACCTGTTCATGCTGCTGCTGCAGCTTCTGGGCAACCGCAGCAACAACTGACGGACGACAATCGGCTGGGCGGTTCACCGCCCGGCGACGGAAGGGCTCGAAGCGAGGCGCTTCGGGCCCTTTTTTGTTGCACGGCCGCGCTTCGCCAAGACAAGGCGATATCGACCGCCCGATATGATGACCCTTCCGTCATTTCGGGCCGCTGGTATGTCACGTTGACTGGCCCCGACCGAACCGACCACCCGTCTGGTCGAACGCGTTGCCGCTACGCCTGGAAGGCATTACGCCGGACCTCGCCACTGTCCGGGACCGGGGCGCACGCCGCGCCCGGGACCGGGCGATACCCTCGCAAGCGGGTACTTCGCGAATGTCAGGAGCGATCACCCTGTGCCTGTGCCGTTCCGTCCCGATCCCAACCGAGGCAGACCGCGCTCCTTTGCAGACGTCCTGCGAGAGGTCGGGCACCTGCCGACGCCCGGCCAGGCCATGGCGAAGGTCCGTCTGGCACGACGCCGGTTCGGCAGTTGGCGGCAGGTCGGGCGGCGGCTGAGCCGGTATCTCGTCGCTGAGGGCCTGGCGGCGACGCTGGCACGGTTTCGCCTCTACGGCGCAACGCTGCCGGGCCTCGAGCCGAACGCTCTGATTGAGTCTCGCTATGCCGCCACGCGCGCCGAGATCCGAACCCGGATCGCCGCCATACCACCGATCCCGGCAGGCTCCGCCGACATTGCGGATGGCCCTCTGATTTCCTTGGTGATGCCGACCTATCGCGTGCCGGGCGACCTGCTCGACCGCACGATCGCCTCGGTGCGGCGGCAAAGCTATCCGCGGTGGGAGCTATGCGTGGTGGACGACGGATCGGGCCAGTCGGCGCTGGCCGATCGGCTGCGCCGTCACGCTGCAGGCGAGCCGCGCATCAAGCTGCATCTGTCCGCCGCCAATTCGGGCATCGCCGCGGCGAGCAACCGGGCGTTGTCGCTGGCGAGCGGCGCGTATGTCGGCTTCCTCGACCATGACGATCTGCTGACCCACGATGCCTTGCACTGCATCGCACAGGCGATCGCCGCGGACCCTGACATCGATGTCCTGTATACCGATGAGTGCAAGATCGACGATCGCGACCATCCCCACGAAATCTTCCGCAAGCCGGACTGGAGTCCGGCGCTGCTGTTGACGTGCATGTATCTTGGCCACCTGACCGTCTATCGCCGGACGCTGATCGCGGAACTTGGCGGCCTGCGGTCGCGCTACGATTTCTCTCAGGATTATGACCTGGCACTTCGGGCGACGGAACGCACCAGCAAGGTTCGGCATATCGAGCTTGTGCTCTATTGCTGGCGCATGACGCGCGGATCGGCCGCGGCGGGCGACAAGCCGTTTGCCCGCGTGTCCAACATCGCCGCCTTGCAGGATGCGCTCGACCGGCGCGCCTATCCGGCCGAGGCGGTGGCGCTGGCCGCGGTGAACCACGCAAGATGGCAGCGCGCGACGCTGTCTGGCCGCGTATCGATCGTCATCCCGTCCGACAATGCTGAGCGCATACTGGCAAGTATCCGTTCGATTCGTGGCAACACAAGCCGAACCGATTACGAGCTGCTGGTGGTGACCAAAACTGCGATCGCGAATGCGGTCGCAATGGCACCGGATGCGTCGGGCGTATGCTTCGTCGGCTACGACTCGGCGCTCAATTTTTCGGCGAAATGCAACGCCGGCGCCGCCCGCGCCACAGGCGACTACGTCATCTTCTACGATGACGAGGTCAGGGTCATCACGCCGGACTGGATCGAAGCCCTGCTTGAGTGCCTGCAAATCGAGGGGGTCGGCGCGGCTGCCCCCAAGCTGCTGTACGAAAATGGCAGGATCCAACATGCCGGGTTGGTCAACGGTGTCCGCCGGCTGATCGGGACGGCGTTTCATGGCCTCCCGGCGGATACGACGGTACATTTCAACTTCGCCCAGTCGTTGCGCGAGGTATCGAGCCTGTCGGGGGCATGCGTGGCCATGAAGATGGCACTGTTTCGCGCAGTCGGTGGTTTCGATGCGGTCAATACGCCGACCGATCGTTCCGACGTGGACATCTGTTTTCGGTTGCGCGAGGCGGGATACCGTTGCGTCTACACGCCCCATGCCACGCTGCTGCATACCGGCCATCCGTCGCTGGGTGTCGAACGCATGAATGCGGAAGGGCAGGAGCCGCCGCAAAAGAACAAGGCAGACATCCATCTGCTGCGGCGGTGGCCGAATTTCGTCGCGCGCGATCCGTTCTATCCGCCGGCGATGAAGGCCTTGCTGTATGCTGACTCGCCACAGGACTTTGATATCTATCCGGCGCCTTCCGCGGATCAGCGCGCCGGTCTGGATGTCCTGATCCTGTCGCATGATCTGAGCGGCAGCGGCGCGCCCCGCGTCCTGGTCGATATGGCGACGCGACTGCGCGATGCCGGTCATTTTGTTATCGTGATGTCGCCGCGCGACGAACCGGTTCGCCACGAGCTGGTCGCCGCCGGCGTGACCGTCATCATCGACACACTGCTGTCGACGCAATATGACGACTTGCACGATTTTGCCCGCAACTTCGATCGGGTCATCGCCAACAGCGCGGTGCCCTGGCCGGCGGTGCTGCAATTGGCACGCGTGGTGGACGTCTGCTGGCACATGTCCGAAACGCAGCTCATTGCGGATGCGAGTGACGATTAGAGCATCTTCACGCTGACCGGAAACACCACCAGTCATCCCACCTGTCACCCCACCTGTCACCCCACCTGTCATTGCGAGGAGCGCAGCGACGAAGCAATCTCCCGCGCGCCGGGCAGGAGATTGCTTCGTCGCTGCGCTCCTCGCAATGACAGGTGGGGTGACAGGTGGGATGACAGGTGGCGCCGGCGATTCCAGTCAGCGTAAATGTGCTCTAGCCGGATTTCGGCGTGCCGTTCTCCCCCTCCCCTTGAGGGCTTTGGTCGCGAAGCGGCCCAAGCCCTCAAGGGGAGGGGGAGAAGGCTTCGCCCGGCTAATCCTGATATACGCGGGAGGGTTCGTCACCTCGCGCGGCGATCCCGGCCAAAATGGCGTGGAGCTCGTCCGCTTGGTCGTCGAGTGTCGCGATCCGGTCCTTGAAAGGGTTGACGTGGCACCGAATCGTGTCGGCGCGGTCGAGGGCGGCCGTGATCGCTGCGGCCAGAGGTGCGGGATCGTTGCCGAGCGGCACAATAGTGCCATTGACGCCATCGACGATGTCCTCGACCGCGCCGCCGCTGTCCGTGGCAATCACCCAGACGTCCCGCACCAGCGCCTCGCGTACGGTAAGGCCGAAGCTTTCCTTCCATTGTGACGGGAACAGTAGAATATCGATCCCCTCGAAAAACGCGTCCATCGTGTCTTGCGTGTAGGCGGGAACGATCTCGACTTCGCCCGGCAGGCGCCAGGCGTGCCAGTCGAACGAGGAAAAGCCGAGGTTCAACGTGTTGTCGACCAGAACAAGCGCCCAGTCGTTCCGGTCGATGTTCCGGAACGCCGCGTGAACCAGCGACGCGCCTTTGAGCGCTGCTGTGCCGCCGACATAGCCGAAACGCAGCGGACCCGGACGGCGCGGTGGTCGCGGCGCCTCAGGCCACCTGACGCCGTTCCGGTTGACCCGAATGCGGTCGTGCGTGATCCCGTTGGCGCGAAACAGGGCGGCATGCGACGCGCTCGGCGACAGCAGGAGTGCTGCCTGATCGAGGCCCTGCATAAGGATGTCCATGCGGCTCTGCAGGTAAGGCGCCGTGGGCAGGCAGCTCTGGCAGACCTTCAGGTCGATCGTGGTCTGGTGGCAGTAGGTGTTGTCCGCGCGCACCATGAACTGCCGCTGGCACAGCCACCACGCGTCGTGCAGCGTGACGACATAGGGGATCGACGCGAGCTGACAGGCGCGGATGATCGCGGCGCCGAAGTGCTGGATCGAGTGGAAATGCACGATGTCGGGTGCTGTCGCCCGCAGCACGTCGGCGAACACGCGCCCCATCTCCGGGTCGTCGAAGACAAGGATGTCGTCGTCGTCGCCGCGCAGGCCGACGGCGATGATATCGAGGCCACGGTCCCGGTAGCGATGCAGCGTGTATTGCGGCGCATTCGGCAGGGCGTGCGAGGTAAAGACGAACACCTCGGTGTCGTCGCGTGCGTTCATCCGACGCGCCATCTCCTCGGCAACGATCGTGGCACCGCCGAAACTGCGCGGTGCGAAGAAGATGTTGACGACGAGGATGCGAAGTTTTGCACGCCGCATCGGCGCCAGCCGTCCGACCATCGGCGCCACCTGGCTGGTTGCGATCGCCGAGGGTGCGTAGCGAGCGAGGATGCGTGCCGACGAGGCGCCGGCGATGCGTGCGCGCAACACCGCATCGCCGGCGAGCGTGCGCAGCGCATCGAACCATTCGTCGTCGGTCTCGGCGAGGAATCCGTCGACGCCATGTTCCACGCAGTCGCGGAACTCGCGACGCGGCGAGCACACCGCGGGCAGGCCCACGACGGCCGCCTCGATCAGTTTGATGTTGCTCTTCGCATTGTTGAAGACCGTGTCCTCAAGCGGTGCGATCGCGATGTCTGCCGTGGCGAGCAGTGCGAGATAGGCCTTGAAATTGGTGGATGCCACACGCTCAATGCGTTCCTTGAATGTCACGAAAGCGGCGCCGAGCGTTAGCTCTCCGACGATGCGAAGCACGATACGGGGATCCTCGCGCAGCAGGCGCAGGATGGCGGGTGCCGCAACGGCGAAGTCGACGTCGTGCGTCAACGTCCCGGAGCCGTATACAATGACGATGCGCCGGCCGGCGCAGGCGGCGTCCAGGCGTGCGGCGGCCGCTCGTCGCGCCTCCTTGGCGGCGCTGAGGGTTTCCACATCGAGCGCGTTCTCGACCACGTCGCTCGGTTTGCCGGTCGCCACCCGCATCAGCGCCGAGAGCACCGTTGTCGAGGCGATTGTCCGGTCTGTGGCCAACATCGCACGCCGGTTGAGGGTCGCGCCTTCCAGGAGGTGGCGGCGCAAGGCTGGCTTGAGGGTCGCGAGGTTGGTGTTCTGCCCGTAGAGCGCGGCATCGAAGATAAGGTCATCGACCTCCCAGATGGTCTCGACGCCGAGGCGGGTCGCATCTTCGATCAGCGCCAAGACCTCCTTGGTTCCCGGCACCCGGTAGAGGATGGCGAGCGTGTGGGTCTGCAACGCCGACTGGGCGTCGGCCAGTTGCCACCAATTGATGACCGTGCACGGGATGCCGAGTCGTTCGAAATGCGCCTGCTTCTGCCAGACGCGATATTTCGCGCATTGCGGAAGGAAGAGATCGGCGATGATAAGGACCCGATGGGTCAGGCGACGCGAAGCGGGCTCGGCGATCGGCGCCCAATACACATCGACTTGTGCCGCGCCCTTCGCGTCGGCGGCCGGCTTGACCGAGGGCGCCTGAACTTGTGCTTTCCCGCGCCGGAGATGCGCTCGAATTCGTTCCGCGGTGGTTGCGGCACCGTCCTCGACGAGCGAGCGTAGCGTTCGGCGGGCGAGGAGCGCGGCGAACCTGATCCGATGGCCGGTCTGCCCGGAAAGGATCCAGCGCCCGCCTCGGGGAAATGCCCGCCCAACCTCGATGCGGAGCACGGAAGCGCGGATCGCGTGCAGCAGGGCGCTCTGCACGAGGATGTCCTCGATCGTGTGCCGACGGCGCTCGGACAACGCCGGTTCGGGAGCCGGGTCCGGTGGGTTCAGCGTCGCCGGCGGCATCAAAGCTCGAGGACGATGTAGTTCCGCTCTACTGTCACCGGCACCGTCTCCGCAACGAACGGCCCCTTCGCGAGCGTTTCGCCGTCCACCACCGTCACCGGATAACTGCGCGCCTTGACGCTGTCGGGATGGCACCAGGACTGGCCGGTCTTGATATCGAACTCCCAGCCGTGCCAGGGGCAGCGCAGCATCTCGCCAACCCGGGCCAGCCGGTATTCACCGGGGTGATCGGACTCGAAACGGCCGAGGATCGGCCCCCGGCACAGTGGCGCGCCCTCATGCGGGCAGCGGTTGATGAGCGCATAGAACGCATGATTGACATTGAACACGCCGATCTCGCGCCCGGCGACGCTGACGATCTTGCAGGCACCGGGCGCGATCTCGTCGACCGCGGCGACGACGTGACGCGGCATTCAGGGGAGGCCCCGGTTTGTCGAAGCCCCAGTCGCGATCTCATACCAACTGTCAACAAGAGTGATCCACCAGCGCTGCGCCGGCATGACGAACTGGAAGAGCCGATCATTCCGCCGGCTGGTATCAGTCGAGGCCATAGAACGCCAGTGCATTGCCGCGGAACAGCTTCTGCTTCTCGACCTCCGGGATCGGCACCTTGATCGCGTAGCGCGGATCGTCCTGGTCCCAATGCGGATAGTCGGTCGAGAACATGATGCGGTCCCACCCGATCCATTCGAACGTCGCGAGCAGGTCCTGCGGCCGCTCCGGCTCTTCGATCGGCTGGGTCGAAACCCAGATATGCTCGCGGATATATTCGGACGGCAGCTTCTTCAGGTGCGGCACCTCGGCGCGCAGCCGCTTATAGTGCTTGTCGAGCCGCCAGGTCAGCGACGGCAGCCAGGCGAAGCCGCCTTCCACCAGCACCACGCGCAGATTGGGGATGTGCTCGAACACGCCCTCAATGACCAGGGAGGTGACCAGCGCCTCCTTGCTCTGCGGGTAGGACGGGTGCTCCTCATGGTAAAAAGACGGCCAGCCGCCGCCGGTGGAGGGATGGCCGCTGGTGCCGCCCAGATGCAGCGCGATCGGGAAGCCGTTGGCGGCGCAGGCCTCCAGGATCGGCCAGTAGCGGCGCCGGCCCAGCGGCTCCAGCCCGCGCGGCGGGATCATCACCTGGGTGAACCGGCGGTCGCCGGCGCGCTTCTCGATCTCCTTGATCGCCGCCTCGGTGTATTCGGTGGTGACCTGGATCGAGGCCTTCAGCCGCGGCTCGCGATCGCACCACTGGGTGGCCTGCCACTCGTTCGCGGCGGCGCACAGTGCGGCGCCGAACTCCACGTTGCGCTCGTCGCCGCCGCGGCCGAGCAGCGGCATCATCATCCCGTAGGCGACCCCGAATGCGTCGAGCAATTGCGCGCGCATCAGCTCGAGGTCCGATCCCGGATGGCTGCCGTCCTCCGGCCAGGCATCCATGCGCATGCCGGTGCCGGGCGACATGCGCGGATAGTTGGGCGCGCCGATGAAGGGCGAGCGCGTGCGGGCGCCGACCGTCCGGCGATGCTCGCGCCAGCGTTCCGACAGGAACGGGTCCAGGTCGGCAGGCGACTTGGTGTAGGGATGCACGTCGCAATCGACGAAGCCGAGCTGGCTCTGCTTGTCGGCGTCGGGCTGGCGGTCAAGGACGGTGACATTCATCGCTTCTATGCCTCCATTTACGAGGACAGGCGTGGGCATTTACGAGGACAGGCGTGGGTAGGTCTTCAGCGCGTTGTCGACCAGGATCTTGCGCATCAGACCGGCGGGCAGGCCATCGGGCAGCGCGTCGGCGCCATCATAGTGCCAGTGCGGATAGTCGGTTGCGAACAATAACATGTCGTCGCAATCGATCTCCTCCAGCAGGCGCTGAAGCTGGTCGGCGCGAGGCGGGCTGTCGAACGGCTGGACGGTCAGGCGGACGTGCTCGCGCGCATAGTCCGCCGGGGACTTCTCCAGCCACGGCACCTCGGCGCGGATGCCACGCCAGGTCTTGTTGGCGCGCCACATCCAGGCCGGCAGCCAGGTGACCCCGGACTCCATCAGCACGACCTTGAGGCGCGGGAACTCAACGAACACGCCCTCGCTGATCAGCGAGTTCAGCACGCCCGCGAAGCCGGTGGACCAGGCGACGTAGTCCTCCAGATAGTAGGACGGCCAGCCGAGATTGGTCGGCGGGTGGCGGAAGCTGCTGCCGGCGTGGATGCCGATCGGCAGATCGTAGCGTTCCGCGGCGCGATAGATGGGCCAGTGCTGGCGGCGACCGAGGGGCAGTTCGCCCATCGCCAGCACCAGGACCTGGACGAAGCGGTTGTCCTCGGCCTTGCGTTCGATTTCGCGGGCGGCGAGGTCGGCGCTGTGCATCGGCACGACGATGGACGCACGCAGCCGTGGATCGCGATCGAGGTATTCGGCGGCCACCCAGTCGTTGATGGCGCGGCAGAAGGCGGCCGACAGATCCTCGCTGAAGATCGCCTGGGCGCCGTGCAGCACGTTGCAGATGGCGAACCTTGTGTCGAAGCCGTCGAGCGCTTGTTGGCGCAGCAGGTCGGGGTCGGTGCCGGCACCGCCGGTCGCCGGCTTCCAGTCGGGGCGCACGTTGATCGGCGCGTTGGCCGGCACCGCGGCGAGCCCGTAGTTGTCGTGCTCGAGGCCGCGCATCAGCACGTGCGCGCGCCAGTACTCATCCAGATAGGGCACAAGGACGTGGGTGCCCGGCAACGCCGGGTGGATGTCACAGTCGATTGCGCCTGGGGCCGGGATTGCCACCGCCGAGATTCCGCTTTGAGTACGTACCGGAAGCTACGCCGAAATTGTCGCGCGGTAAAACACACCCCGCCAGGGGGCCGCGCATCTGGGACGCTACGAGCGAATTTGTGGCCACTGAGGCCCCCTCCTCGGTTCGCACAACTTCGGCCCAAGGCGCCGAAATCGGACACAGCGTTGCCGGCCGGACGCCAAAAACCCAAAAACGACCCCCTGCTACCCCACACGCGCCCCAATGAAAATTTCCGAAGAACTTTGGAGACATCGTCGACCGGCGGTGTCGGGGGAGGAAATTTTCCTGGCAATATAGGAAATAATGCTTGACATGCTGGCCATCCCGGGGCTAAGCACCGCTGGTCAACGGGCGAAGTGTGTCCCGTGGCCTTCTCTCTCTCTCCCCCCAATCGTTCGTCACCCGGCCAAGCCGGGGCCCGTCGCCTCTCGCGACTTGGCCCCGGCGTGTGCCGGGCTGTCGCCGTTTCTGGAACGCGAGGCCTTACACATGAGCCAGGCTGATGCTCCGATCGTGCACTTCCATCGGCTGATCGAGGAAGCACGCCCACCGCAGCGGGCCGATCGTTCGGCGATCGGCACCCTGCCGACCCGTGCCTATCGCTACTGCGAGGCGGTGCGGAGTGCCACCGCCTTCGGGTGGTGGGTGTTCCCGCCGGCCGACCTGCGCGTCCTGTGGGACGGGCACGACATCTTCTGGCACCACGACAGCCTGGAGGATTGGCTGCCGCTGATGCCTTCGGCGCAGTTCCCCTGGTTCTCCACCCGGTTCGACGAGGCCGCCCCGGAGATGTTGAAGGGCTGCTCGCCGCCATTCCTGACCGCGCTGCCGGAGCCCGGCACCTTGCAGCTCTGGACCGGGCTGATGGTGCGGACCGCACAGGATTGGAGCCTGCTGGTGCGCGCGCCGGCCAATCTGCCGTGCCCAGGTGGGCATGTCCTCTACGAAGGCATCGTCGAGACCGATCGGTGGTTCGGCCCACTGTTCATCAACCTGCGGCTGACTCGCACGCATGCGCCGATCCGCCTGCGCCCCGACTTCCCGCTGGCCCAGGTCCAGCCACTGCCGCGCAGTGTGTATGGCGACGCTACCCTCACCTCGAGCCGTTTTAGCGGCGATATGGACGGGCTCGCGGCGCAGGACTGGGCCGACTACCACAAGAGCATCGTGGTGCCGAACGCCGATCCGGACCGGCCGCTCGGAGGCTACGCCGTGGCCAGCCGCAAGCGCGGCAAGGGTGTCTGCCCGATGAGCCATTCCGCCTGAGTCAGCCACGCCTGATAGCGGCCCGCTTGATTCAGCCCCGCCTGGTTCGGCCCGCCTGATTCGCCAACGTATTTCACAGGAGGCGTCATGGACCCGTTGCATGTCGTCACCGCGATCGCCAATCCGATCCGGTGGCAGAGTCGCACGCGGCTGTATCGCCAGTTCGAGGAGCACATGCTGGACTCAGGCGTGCGCCTCACCGTGGTGGAATGCGCGTACGGCGATCGCCCCCACGAATTCGCTGACAATCCGCACATCACCCATGTGCCGGTGCGTGCGCGCACCCTGCTGTGGACCAAGGAAAACCTGATCAACATTGGCCTTGGCCGCTTGCCTCAGGATTGGTGCCACGTTGCCTGGATCGATGCCGACATCACGTTCCGCCGCCCCGACTGGGCGACGGAGACGGTCCACGCACTGCAGCAATACGACGTCGTGCAGCCCTGGTCGGATTGCTTCGACCTGGGCCCGAACGATGAGTGTCTGCAGGTGCATCGGGCCTTCTGCCGCCTGGCACATGACGGCGCGCCGATCGCATCCGGCGACTACACCTTTGCCCATCCCGGCTTCGCCTGGGCCGCGACGCGCCGCGCGCTCACGTTGCTCGGCGGCCTGATCGAAACCGCAACGCTGGGTGCCGGCGACCACCACATGGCACTGGCACTGCTGGGCCGCGTGCGCGAAAGCGTGCCGGAGAGCATCAGCGACGGCTACCTTCGCCCGCTGCTGCGCTGGCAGGACTGTGCCAACCAGCACATCGCCGGCAATATCGGGTCTGTGCGCGGCACCATCGAGCATGATTGGCACGGCCCCAAGGCGAAGCGCGCCTACATCGATCGCTGGTCGACCCTTCTCCGCAATCACTTCGATCCGGAGACGGACCTGATCCGCAACACTTGGGGCGTGCTGGAACTGGCCGGCAACAAGCCGCACCTGCGCCTCGACATCGACCGCTACTTCCGCGCCCGCGACGAGGATGCGAACAGCCTCGATTGACCTCGTGCCCGGCCGTCGCGCGGCGTCCGGGCTGCGTCACCCGGAGATACCTGACCTGGCCATCATTGCGCGAGCGGTTGATGAGGGTCGCAACCGCGCTGACTGAACAACCACCAAAGGTGATATCATGCCAGGAGTACCAGGCCGCACATCGGCGGGAGTTCCCGAGTCGCGCAGCTTTACGCCCGTTCCCGATCCGACGGTCCTGACCACCCAGCAAATTCGACACGAGATGGGGACATTGCGCGAGACCATCGAGGCGCGCCTGGATGGCATGGACATTGCGACCAGGCTCCTGGCCGATCATGTCAACCGAGTGCCAAGTGATATCGATAGGCAGGTTCGGCATTTGACAGACTTGGTCAACGAGAGGATGGAGGGTCTCAAAGCAGAGACGCACTCTCTCGGAAAAGGCATTCAGCTACAATTCGACGAGCGCGATATTCGCAGCCGCGCCGCCGAGGATGCCGCGAAGGTTGCGGTGAACGCCGCGCTCCAGGCCCAGAAGGAAGCCGCCGCGGCACAAAACGAAAGCAACGCAGCAGCAATCACGAAATCCGAAGGGGCTACCGTCAAGCAGATCGATGGCATCCTGGCGCTGCTCGGCAGTAACACGCAGGCGATCAACGACAAGATCAGCGCGATCACCAGCCGGCTCGATCGCGGCGAGGCGATCCTCACCACCAACAACCTGGCCAAGAACGAACGCCGGCTCGACGGCGGCGCCAATGTGGCCATCATCGGAGTCGGCCTGACGGTCGTCACCGTGGTTGTCGGGGTACTTGGTTTTCTGGCGTTGCACCCGGGCACGTCGGGCAGCACGCCCGTGCCCGTCTACCAGGCCGCGCCGCCGACCTATTATCAGGCGTCGCCTCAGGCACCGGGTTCTTCGCGCCCGTAGCCGGCTTTTGCAATCAATTGCACTGGCCCGCCCGCTGCGTCAGGCGCGGCAATAAGCGTTGCTGGCCCGCGTGTCCGCCGCGGGTGATCGCCGCCACGCAGACCGCTGTGTCGCTTCATTTAAGGCGGCGCGGCGCTGACGCAGCAATCGGAAACCGACGCGGTCCGCGACGCCGCGCGCGCCGCCCCGCAGGCCTGAAGCGGCGTGTCGTTCCGGTAGTAAGACACCGGAAAAGGACGCCCGACTACGCTTGGGCGGGCGCCGGCGCCGCGCCCTGCACCTGAGCCCGCCGTGCTTGCCAAAGCGCGACAAAATCGATCGGCTGCAGCAATACCGGCGGGAAGCCGCCGTCACGTGTCACATCGGCCAGGATGTTGCGTGCAAACGGGAACAGGATGCGCGGGCATTCCACCAGCAGCACCGGCTCGACCGCGTTGTCCGGCAGGCCGTTCAAGGTGAAAACGCCGGCGTAGGTCAGTTCGGCGACGAACACGGTTGCCGGCACCGCGGCGCTCTGGCCGTTGCCCTGGGGTGGCTCGTGCGCCTCGGCACGGATCACGATCGACACCTCGAAGACGCTCTGGCCTTCCTGCACCCGCCGCGCCTGAACATCGAGATTGATGTTGACCTGCGGCTGGCCGCGCAACTGTGAGTAGATCTGCGGCGCGCCCGGGACCTCGAACGACAGGTCTTTCACATACTGGATGTTAACCACCAGCGGGGGCGGACGCGGGGCTGCACCCGGGGCCGGGGCAGGAGTTGTCTCTGACATCGAGTGCTCCGTTTCGGGTCACACCTAAACCGGCGCGCCCGCGCGCCCGGTAGCACGAACCTTGCCCACGCGCCAACCCGACTGAGCGACGAAGGAAGGTCAGGGCTCCGCCCTGAAACCCGCCAGGGGGCCTTGCCCCCTGGATCCCCACCCCCCGGGTCAAGCGCCGGGGGGCAGGTGCCGGCGGAGCCTTTAGAATCCATCCTTTTGGGTGTGGGGCACGGGAGGGGGGACTGGGCCGGGCTGGGCCGTCGCCATCACACCGGCCGATCGCCGGTGTGATGGCGACGGCCCAGCCCGGCCCAGTCCCCCCTTCCGTGCCCCACACCCAAAAAGAGGGTTCCAAGGGCTCCGCCCTTGGTGGGGTNNGGGGTCCAGGGGCGGAGCCCCGGCCTTCCTTCGCACCGACCCCGAGCCGGCGCGGACCGCCGGCAAACAGGAGGCGACATGAACATGACCACCTTTAGATCCTGGCTCGGCCAGGTCACGACCGGGATCGGCGCGCTGATCGCCGCCCCGGTCGTGATCGCGCTGCTGACACATCAGATCACGCCCGAACAGGCCGTCCCAGGCATCGTCGCCGCGGTGATTGCGCTGGTCTGGCCCGAGAACAAGACGCTCGCGGCATCGGCGCTGACCGTCGCGACCGACGCCGAGGTGCTGATCCCGCAGTTTCTGACTGCGTACCGGTCCGGGCTTCAGCATGGCGCACAGACGACCGTGCCGCCGACCGTCACGCCTGTCCTGATCGTTGCCGCCCCTCCGGCGGCTCCCGCATTCCCGCAAGCAGCCTGAAAGGCACCCCCACCATGGATCTGTCACGCCGCGCCATCCTTGGCGTCCCCCTGGCCGCCACGCTGACAAGCTGTGCCGGCATCGCCCTGACGCCCACGCAAATCATCACCGCGGCCGGCACCGTCGCCAAGGGCCTGGCCGGCGCGCTGACGCAGGTCGCCAGCGTCGATCCGAACCTGATCCCGGCCGGCATGCTGGCGACGCTGCAAAGCGATCTGACGCTGGCCCAAGGCGCCGCGTCATCGCTGAGTACCAGCCTGCCGGCCACCAGCGGCGCATCGATAGCCCAGACCATCGACGGCTACATCAACGCGGTGCTCAACACGCTTGCCGCGCCACCCGTCAACGGCTTGATCCCGGCGCCGTTCAACATGGCCATCGCCGCGGCCGCGCTGGTGGTGCCGGAGATCGAGGCATTCGTGAACCAATATCTGCCGACCGCCTCGGCCGTCGCGCCCGCAACCTATGCCGCACGGCTGCAACTGGTCCAAGCTGCGCCGCAGGTCGGGACGGTCGATCAGGCGCTGGCGATCCTGAAGGGGTACGCAGGGTCATGATCCTCATCGCCGGGATCGCCTTCCTGGTCGGCGTTGTGGTTGGCGCGATCGTCGTCGCGGCGGTCGTTGCCTCCCGCATTGAGCCGATGTTGCCGCTGTGAGCGCGCTGAAACTTGGCGCCATCCACGTGCCGGCCCCGCGCGCGATCCGCCTGCTGGCCGATCGCGCGCGGCTGTCGCTGATGACGCCGCCGAAGTCCGCGGATTGGTTTGCCAAATGCCCGGCGGACGGCGATCCGCTGGGCAACGATGCCGTGGGCGACTGCGTGGCATGCGCCGAGCTGCGGGCGATTCAGGTACGCCGCGCCAATGCCTGGGGCGACGCGTGGCGTCCGACGCGGGACATGGCGTTCGGTCTCTACGCGGCGCTGACCGGGTTCGACCCCGTCACCTTGTTGCCGGACAATGGCACCGATACCGCGCTCGCCATGGCGTCCTGGTCGGCCAGCGGAATCCGCATCGACGATCAGAACCTCGACGTGGTGCGCTGGGCGACCGTGGACCCGGCCGACGCGGCCCACCTCGCCATTGCGATCGGTCATACCGGACCGGTCCAGGTTACCTTGGCTCTGCCCACGGCGGCGGAGGATGTGGCGGTCTGGTCGCAGCCGCCCGGCGCCGGTGCCGGATGGCAACCGGGGTCGTGGGGTTGCCACCGCGTCATGGTCGGAGCGTTCGACGGGGCCGGGCGCGTGTGTCGGACCTGGGGCCAGGACGTGGCGATCCATCCCGCGTTCTGGTCGGCCTATGTGGTGGGCGTCGATGCCGTGCTGTCGCGCGAGTGGATGGACGCCACGGGGCTGGCGCCGTCCGGACTGGATTGGGACGCGCTGGACCAGGACATCGCATCCCTGGCGGGGTGATCGCGGAAGTCCCTTGCTCGCCGCTTCGAGCCAGGCAGAGACGCTCGAGCATTCTCATCGCTGACCAGAATCGCCGGCTCCTCCTGTCATTGCGAGGCGCGCAGCGACGCAGCAATCCCGCCCCCGAGGCAGGGGATTGCTGCGTCGCTGCGCGCCTAAATCCGACTGCGTCGCAAACCACGAAAGTGGTTCATATCGCGGCGATATGGAAAGGGTTACGCCGTGACCGACGGGCTCTCAGCCATCGTGAAGACCTCGGGCCGGGTGCTGCCGCCGGCCTCGGCAACGCGTGGAACAGCAAGTATCCACTGGTCGCCGCCATGACACCGATCCCTCGGTCGACATGATTATGAACATGGCAGCGATCTCCACGGTCGCCTAGCTGACGCCGCCTACCTGGCGACGACGACCTGACGCGGAGCCTGGCGGGATCATCAGCTTATTCAACAACACCTCGTGAGGGAGTGTTTTAGATGGCGGACGCACTGGTTCCGGTACCGGACCCAACATTTCTGACGACCGAGCAGCTCTCGCGCGGGCTGACAAACCTACGTGAGCTGTTGGAAGCGCGGATTAATGCTGTTGAGGAAGCTGCCCATCATCGCTACGAAGACCTGCGCCGGGTGCCGACCGAGACGGACAGGCAGGTTGTCCATCTCAAAGAATTGTTCAACGAAAAGCTCACCTCCGTCCAAAAGCAGTTCGACGAGCGGGACATTCGCAGCCAGGCCTCAGAGGACGCCGCCAAGGTGGCGGTGAACGCGGCACTTCAGGCGCAAAAGGAGGCGGCGTCGGCACAGAACGACAGCAATGCCGCGGCGATCACCAAATCAGAAGCTGCGACGATAAAGCAGATCGACGGAATCCTGGCGCTGCTCAACAGCAACACCATTGGGACCAACGACAAGATCACCACCATCAACGCCCGGTTGGACCGCGGTGATGGCGTCACCAAGGGGGGCCATGACATCCGCTCCGAAAGTCGTCTGGATACTGGTACGATGGTGGCGATCATCTCGGTCGCCGTGATGGCGGTATCCGTGGCTGCCGGACTGTTCGGCTTCGCCCTCCATCATTGACCAGGCTTGCCCCCGCGAAGCTTGCCTCGCGAAGGTGGGGGTCCGCGCCGAGTCACCCGCGTCGTTTCGGTTGCGAGGACGCTCAAGTATCGGCTGCCTGGGGCGGTCGTCGCGGCGCTGCTACCGTTCGGCTTCAGTCCGCATGCGCGAACGACGGCCTCCTTGAAAGGCCTCAAAAGGGTGCTCGCCACGCCTGATACATCGCCGCTCGATGACCGGATTGCAACCAAACACGAACCGGGCCACCGGTTGCGGTTGCTGGAACGTCTCATCGACGAAGAAAATCTTCGCTCGTGTGACATGGCCGGCGATGGCGCGATCGCTTCCTTGGCTCGACGCCTGAACCATGCCGGGTTGATCTCGGCTGGGGATCGCAAGAGCGTCGAACTACTCGCGGCGGTGACTGCGCCGGAGCGCAGTGCGACGCAGCACCGACTTACGGGTCAACGGCCGCTGGTATACCCGTTGCGCGAGAGAATCTGGCCGGAAGGCCCACCAAAGGCGCGGTGGACCAGCGATCTGTGCCGGATTCTCTCGGAGTCAGATTCTATGACATAGTAAGACTAACAAGAAAGAAGATGGATTTTACGCCGGTGATCTCGTTTAGCGACATTTTTTCATCCAGGGCGGTCGGCCGAGAGGCCGGTGGGAACTCGCAATGACGGGTGCGGCCGACGATTCCAGTTCTGCGTGAACGCACTCTAGGCCCGCCAGGTGACCTCGGCCGGGCCCGGCGTGGTCGGATCGCAACGCAGAGTCTGCGCGTTCATGACACTCTGCCCGGTCAGCGACAGAATGAACCCCCAGTGGGAAACCACCAGCGTATCGGACCAGTCCGGCAACGCGGCCATCTCGGCGCGGAACAATCTTGCCCGGCCGAGGATGAATTCCTCCGGTTCCTCGATGGGCGGCCACCAGACCTCGTCGATCGTCGAGAAATCATGCTGCGGCCAGGCGCGTTCCAGCTCGGTGCGGGGGGTGCCGATGTCGCAGGCGAATTTGTAGCGCTCACGCACGATCGGGTTGACGAACACCGGCACGGCCAGCGTCGCGGCGATCGGGGCGGCGGTCTGCAGGGCGCGGGTGTAGGGTGACACGATGATCCGGCGGATACCCTCCCCAAGCAGGCGCTGGGCGGCCTCCTCGGCCTGAGTGTGGCCGAGCGCGGTCAGCGGCGCGTCAACCACGCCGGGATCGCGGCGCGTCGCACCGAAATGCAGGTTGAACTCGCTCTGGCCGTGGCGCAGCAATATCATGGCCGCGGCATTACAGGCGGCCCGCCGACCCGGCAATCCCCACCGGCCCATGCGGGTTTCGTTTGTGTTCCGCGGGGCGCCCGCCTATCTCTCCATGTACTGACGAGAGAGAAGTGGGATGGGTGGCGGCGGTTTTCCGATCGACTTGGTCCTGTTTGGCATGATCGCGGCGTTCCTGGTGCTGCGCCTGCGCAGCATCCTCGGGCGGCGAACGGGCTACGAGCGACCGCCGCAGCCATATCAACCGCCCACCGGGCCGACGACGCAGGGGCCGGTGATCGATGGTCGTGCCGAGCCCGTGGCGGCAACAACGCATCACGCGGTGCCCGAGCCGGTGAGCGCCCTCGGCCAGACCCTGGCGCGCATGCAGGAAGCGGATCGCAGCTTCGACCCGGCGGGATTTCTGGACGGCGCGGAGAAGGCGTTCCGCCTCATCGTCGGCGCGTTTGCCGCGGGCGACCGGACGACGCTGCGCAACCTGTTGTCGGATGACACCTATCGTGCGTTCGACCAGGCGATCGCCGCGCGGGAAGCGGCTGGGCACCAGCAAATCAGCGAGGTCCGCGCGGTGCCTGGCGTCAGCGTCGAGACGGCGGACCTGACCGGCACCGTGGCCCACATCGGCGTGAAGTTCGTCTCCGACCAGATCAGCCTGACCCGTGACGCGGCCGGGAACCCGGTTGCCGGCACCGACGCGGTGACCGAGATCACCGATTTGTGGACGTTCGAGCGCGACATGTCCTCGCGCGATCCCACCTGGCGCCTGGTCGCCGCGCACAGCACTTGATGCGATCCGCCGGCTGGCTGGTGACGGCGCTGGCGCTGGCTGCCTGCGCTGTGCAGACGCCGCCGGCCGCGCAGAGCCCGTCCTCGGTTCCTGCTCCTGCGCTGGCACTGACCGCGGTGCCGTTCAGCGCCGTGCCGGGCTGGACCGAGGATCATCTGTCGGCCGCGATCCCGCCGCTGCGGCGCGAGTGCGCGCAACTGGCGGCTCAGCCACAAGACGCAGCGCTGGGTGGCGAGGGCACGGCAGCGCGGCTCGGCGGCACCGCCGGGCAGTGGCGGTCGCTGTGTGCGGCCGCAGCGTCGATCCCGGCGGGCGATGACGTGGCGGCGCGGACCATGCTGGAACGCGAGCTGCAACCCTATGCGATGACCGGCAACGGCCAGGCCGAGGGCCAGGCGGGGGTCCGGGACGATGGCCAGGCGCAGGTCCAAGGCGGCGGCCAAGCGGGTGGCCAAACCGCGGTTCAAGCCGGGGTCCAAGCGGGTGGCCAAACCGCGGTCCAAGCCGGGGTCCAAGCTGGGGGATTGTTTACCGGCTATTACGAACCCCAGGTGGATGGCGCGACGATGCGTGGCGGACGGTATCAGACGCCGTTGCTGCGCCGCCCGCGGGATCTCGTGCAAGCCGATCTCGGCGCATTCGCCAGCGACCTGAAGGGCCGCTCGATCTCCGGCCGCGAGGATGGCGGCCGGCTGGTGCCATACTACGACCGCGCGGCGATCGAACGCGGCGCCCTGGCATCGCAGCGTTTGGCGCTGCTGTTCCTGATCGATCCGATCGACGCGTTCTTCCTCGAGGTCCAGGGGTCCGGCCGGGTGCGACTGCCGGACGGGCGGATCGTCCGGGTGAGCTATGACGGGCAGAACGGTCGTCCCTATGTGCCGATCGGCCGGTTGCTGATCGAGCGTGGCGAGCTGACCCGCGAGGCCGTCAGCCTGCAGACGATCCGCGCCTGGCTGGCGGCGCATCCGGACCAGGCGCCGGCATTGATGGACGCCAATCCGTCGTATGTGTTCTTCAGGGAACTGCCCAACACGCCGCCCGATCAGGGGCCGCCCGGGTCGCTCGGCGTCGCGCTGACGCCGGGGCGGTCATTGGCGGTGGATCCGCATTTCGTGCCGATGGGCGCGCCGGTGTTCGTCGCGACCTCCAATCCGCTGGACGGCGCGTCGTGGCGGCATCTGCTGCTGGCGCAGGACCGTGGTGGGGCGATCAAGGGGCCGGTGCGCGGCGATATCTTCTTCGGCTGGGGCGCGGAGGCGGAGGCGATGGCCGGCCGGATGAAGCAGCACGGCACCGCCTATCTGCTGCTGCCTCGGACCGCGCCGGGAGCGTAGGGCGTGGACCAGCGCGTCGCGACGGACCAGGGCATTACGGACCGAGAGATACAGGTCGGCGCGCAGCGGTTGATCCACGGCGACTGTCTGGACGTGCTGCCGACGCTGGCCGCCGGGTCGGTCGACGTGGTCGTCACGTCGCCACCGTACAATCTCGGCATTGCCTACCGGCGCTATGAGGATAGCCGGGCCGAGCAGGACTATCTCGACTGGCTGCTGCGTGTTGCCGGCGAGGTGCGGCGGGTGATGCGGCCGGAGGCGTCGTTTTTCCTCAATATTTCGGGTTCGTCCAAGGCGCCGTGGCTGCCGTTCGAGCTGATCGTGCGGCTGCGCGCGTTGTTCGTGTTGCAGAACCACATCACCTGGATCAAGTCGATCGCGATCGGGCCGAACTCGGTCGGGCACTACAAGCCGGTGGGCGGCAAGCGGTTCCTGCACCACAACCACGAGCACATCTTCCACCTGACGCTGACCGGGTCGGTGCCGCTGGACCGGCTGGCGATCGGCGTGCCGTTCAAGGACAAGTCGAACATCGCGCGGCGCGGGCATGCGCGCGACCTGCGCTGCCGCGGCAACACCTGGCACATTCCGTACGACACCGTGCAGAGCAAGGCGGAGAAGTTTCACCATCCGAGCACCTTCCCGCTGGCGCTGCCGCGCTGGTGCATCCGGCTGCACGGGGTGCGCCATCCGGTGGTGCTGGACCCGTTCATGGGGACCGGCACGACGCTGCTGGCCGCGGCGCTGGAAGGTGGCCAGGGAATCGGGATCGAGCTCGATCCGTCCTATCTGGCGGTTGCACGGCAGCGGTTGGCAGCGATGCAGGGCGAGCTTATTCCTGGGGCACCGCCGTAAGCCGTCGGTCAGTCACCGCGAGAAGGCGGCAGCCGGTCACGCCAAGCTGCTCGGCCGCATGTATTGCCTGTCAGGGTGGGGGTAGTGGGTCAGTTCGAATGTCACGTACCGTCGCCAACAGAGACAACAAAGGCAGGACACCATGCGCGAGGCGACAATAGACCTGCTCAGGAACGTGATTGCCAAACAGGTCCATTTGGACCCGGCGGCGATCACGCCGGACTCTGTCCTGTCCGACCTGGGCGTGACCTCACTCGACCTGGTCGAGATCATTATGACGATCGAAGACGAGTGCAACGTGACCATACCGGCGGATGCGGTCGAGGCGTCGAACAGCTACAAGACCGTCGCGGACCTTGTTGCGCTGGGCCGCTCGCTCGGTCTTGAAGGACGCAGCAGTGAAGCATGAGCCGATCGTGGTCACCGGCCTCGGCTGTGTTTCGGCGCTTGGCCATTCGGTGGAGGAATTCTGGTCGGCCCTGCAAGATGGCCGCTGCGGTCTTCGCAAGCTCGACGAGGCGGCGCCCTCCGATTTGAAGGTCTCGGTCGTCGGCGCCATCCCTGCCCCCGATCCTTGCCAGATGCTCGACGCCCGTCGGTTAGCGATGCTGGACCGTTTCAGCGTGCTGGCGATCGTTGCGGCCAAGCAAGCACTCGCCCAGTCGGGTCTGCCACTCGAGCACGCCGGACACAGAACCGGCTGTGTGGTCGGCGTTGGCGTGGCAGGGGGAGAGGCGATCGACGAGATGTACCGCAAGCTTTTCCTCGACGGGGCCAGGCGCGCGAACGTGTTCACCGTGCCGCGGGTCATGCCGAGTGCCCCGGCATGTCAGATCAGCATGGCGTACGGCATCCGCGGCCCCGTGTTCACCGTCTCTTCGGCGTGCGCGTCGTCCAATCACGCGATCGCCACGGCCGTGTGGCTGCTGCGCAGCGGCGTCATCGATGCGGCAGTCGTCGGTGGAACGGAGGCGCCGCTGACCTACGGCATCCTGAAGGCGTGGGAGGCGTTGCGCGTCATGGCGCCTGACACCTGCCGACCGTTTGATCGTCATCGCAAAGGCCTCGTGCTCGCCGAAGGAGCGGGGATGGTGGTCCTCGAACGGGCGGATTACGCCAAGGCGCGCGGGGCCGAGATCCTGGCGCAGATCGCCGGCGTGGGGATGAGCGCGGATGCAGCCGACCTGGTGGCGCCGACGCTCGAAGGCACGGCAGCCGCGATCCGGGCGTGTCTCGTTGACGCCCACCTGTCCGTCGATGACATCGATTACGTCAACGCCCACGGCACCGGCACGGTCGCCAACGACATCACGGAGATCAAGGCCATCAAGACGGTATTCGGCGACGCGGCGCGGCGCCTGTCGATCTCCTCGACGAAATCGATGCACGGGCACGCGCTCGGCGCGAGCGGTTCGCTCGAGTTGATCGCCGTCGTCGAGGCGATCCGCCACGGGATCGTTCCGCCCACTGTCAACATCGAGGAACTCGATCCGGAATGCGACCTTGACGTGACGCCTGGTCATGCGCGGGAGCGTCCGATCCGGGCCGCCATCAGCAATGCTTTCGCATTCGGCGGCACCAATGCGGTCGTCGCGGTGAAGCGCTTCGAGGACTGACGGGTGGTAGCGGTGCGGCCGCCGGCAGCAATTCGCATTTTGGCCAGACCGTGTGGCCCCTCACCGTCATGGCCGGGCGTGACCCGGCCATCCGTGCAGCACGGTGCCGCGACGGATGGCCGGGTCAAGCCCGGCCATGACGATAGGGCAACGTCGTCGCGCATAATGGGAATTGCTGACCGGGCCGGTGGACGATAGGCGAGACACGGCGCTGCGCGTAGGATCGCCGCCATGGCCGACCCAAAACCCCGCGTCGCGCTGTTCGTCACCTGCCTGGTGGACCTGTACCGCCCAACGGTGGGCTTCGCGGCCATCCGCCTGCTGGAGGAGGCCGGCTGCCAGGTGGAAGTGCCGCGCGCGCAGACCTGCTGCGGCCAGCCGGCCTACAACAGCGGCGACCGCGCCACCGCGCGCGACCTCGCCCGCGGCATCATCGAGGCGTTCGGCGGCTATGACTATGTCGTCGTCCCCTCCGGCTCCTGCGGCGGTATGCTGAAGCACCATCTCCCGACTCTGTTCGACGACGACCCCAACCTGCGCGGTCGCGCCGACGCCCTGGCGGCGAAGACGTTCGAACTGGTCAGCTTCCTGACCGATGTGCGCGGCTTCACCCAGCCCGCGGCGCGTCATCCGGGCGGCAGCGTGACCTATCACGACAGTTGCTCCGGCCTGCGTGAGATGGGGATCAAGGATCAGCCGCGCCGGCTGCTCGCCGCGGTCGGCGTCAGCGTGACGGAGATGGTCGACCCCGAGGTCTGCTGCGGCTTCGGCGGCACGTTCTGCGTGAAATACCCCGACATCTCGGTGCGCATGGCCTCCGACAAGACCGCCGACATCGCCGCAACCGGCGCCGCGACCGTGCTGGCGGGCGACCTGGGCTGCCTGCTGAACATCGCCGGCCGGCTCAAGCGCGAGGGGCACGCCACACAGGCCCGCCACGTCGCGGAGGTGTTGGCCGGGATGACCGGACAACTACCCCCAATCGGCGAGGCCACGCCGTAGCGCCCCGGCCCGGCGGCGCTCATGCTAGCCCGCATGTCTCACACTGTCGCGGACGCTGGCTTGGTCCTTGCCGCGCCAAGGGCTTTTCGCCTCTTGCCGATACAACCAGTATCGGCGGCGGCGCTCAAAGCCCTTGACACGACAATGACCTTCGCCAGCATCCCGCAACAGTGTTGAGACATGCGGGCTAGGCGGATGAACATGTCTCGCCGCCTGGCGCTGGTCCTCGGCTTCACACAGACGCTGGCCTGGGCCACGACGTATTACATTCCGGCGGTGATCGTCGGCCCCGCTGCCGCCACGTTGCACCGCTCCACGACCGAGCTGCTGGTCGGCTACTCGTGGTCGCTGCTGGTCGCCGGGCTGGTGTCGCCGCGGGTCGGTTCCTGGATCGATCGGCACGGCGGGCGGGGCGCGCTGGCGACCGGCACCGTGGTGATGGCGACCGGGCTGCTGGTGCTGGCGGTCTGGCCGGGCTTGGTCGGGTGGTACGTGGCCTGGACGGTGATCGGGGCCGGCATGGCGCTGGGCCTGTATGACGCCGCCTTCGCCACCATCGGCGGGTTGTTGGGGTTGGAGGCGCGTCCGGCCATCGTCGGTGTCACCCTGCTGGCCGGGTTCGCCTCGACCGTCGGCTGGCCGGTCGGGGTCGCTCTGGTGCAACGTTTTGACTGGCGCGCCACCGCGGCGATCTATGCCGGGGTCCAGCTTGCGGTGAACCTGCCGCTGATCCTGGCGCTGGTCCCGCGCGCGCGGCCGCCGGCGCCGGGGCACCTCGCCAGCGTGCCCGCGCAGTCCGGCAGCAGCGGCGGGCTGGCGGCACTGCTGTTGCTGGGCACGTTCTTCTGCGTGCGCGCGGCGATCAGCGCGGTGGTGTCGGTGCACGCGCTGACGTTGCTGCACGGGTTGGGACTGAGTGCGGCCGCGGCGGTGGGGGTGGCGGCGCTGTTCGGGCCATCACAGGTGTTCGGTCGCGTCCTGGAATGGGTATTCGCCCGCTGGATCGACCCGCTGACCGGGTCGTGGATGGGGGCCGCATTGCTGCCGTTGGGCGTCGCCGGGTTGCTGCTCGGCGGCCCGGCGGTCGGGTTCGCGGTCGCCTATGGCATGAGCAACGGCATCTTGACGATCAGCCGCGGCATGCTGCCGATGTTCCTGTTCGGCGCACGTGGCTATGCGACGCGGCTCGGCCGACTCGCGCTGCCGCAGCTTCTGGCGCAGGCGGTGGCGCCGACGGCCGCGGCGCCGCTGGTGGCGAGCCTCCCGGCGCATGCGATCTTCGCGGGGCTCGGGGTCGCCGCGGCCGTGGCGCTGCTGTGCCTGCTGCCGCTCAAGCGCGTTCGAGCGGTGTAGGCCCTGGCGGAATCTCGGTCGGTTCGCGCCGGCGTTGCCTTCTGTGATGAACGGTCAAGCCGATAGGCATCAGGATAATGGCGCTGACCGGGAATTTTCTCCCTCGCCTCGGGAACTGGGGCCGCGAAGCAGACCAACGGGGGGAGGGGTTCCACGCGGGGGATGTCGCTTTGACACCTGCCGCGCGGAACCCCTCCCCCATCCCCCTCCCTCAACGCGCGGAACCCCTCCCCCCAACCCCCTCCCTCAAGGGGAGGGGGAGAAGAGGATCAATGCCCGCGCAGGATCTGGCTGAGGAACAGCTTCAGCCGGTCGGTCTGCGGATCCTCGAACATACGCAGCGGCGTGCCGCTCTCGACGATCTCGCCGCGGTCCATGAACACCACGCGGTCGGCGACCTGGCGGGCAAACCCCATCTCATGCGTGACGCAGACCATGGTCATGCCGTCCTCGGCAAGCTGGATCATGGTGTCCAGCACCTCCTTGATCATTTCCGGATCGAGCGCCGAGGTCGGTTCGTCGAACAGCATGATTTTCGGGCGCATGCACAGCGCGCGGGCGATCGCCACACGCTGCTGCTGGCCACCGGAAAGCTGACCCGGGTACTTCTTCGCCTGCTCGGGGATTTTTACCCGGGTCAGGAAGCTCATCGCCTGTTCCTCGGCTTCCGCTTTCGGCGTCTTGCGCACCCAGATCGGCGCCAGCGTGCAATTCTCCAGGATGGTCAAATGCGGGAACAGGTTGAAGCTTTGGAACACCATGCCGACCTCGCGGCGGATCGTGTCGAGCGCCCGTGTGTCATCGGTCAGCTCCGTGCCGTCGACGATGATGCGGCCTTCCTGGTGCACCTCCAGCCGGTTGATGCAGCGGATCATGGTGGACTTGCCCGAGCCGGACGGACCACACACCACCACACGTTCTTTTTCGGCAACGGTCAGCGACACGTCGCGCAGCACGTGCAACGCGCCGAACCACTTGTTGACCTTGTCGAGCACGATGGCGGGTGGGGCCTGGGTGTCGGCCACGTGGGGCACGTTGTGGACGGCCTCGCTCATTGCGGTGTTCCTTGTCAGGCGCGGTGGGTTCAGCGGCGGTGGGCGCGGGCGAGCTCTCGCTCCAATCCGCGGCTGTATTTCGACATGGCGAAGCAGAAGACGAAGTAGATCACGGCGAGCGTCAGGTAGACCTCGGTCGAGAAGCTCTGCCAGGGCGGATCGCTCAGCGCGACCGTGCCCATGGTCAGCAGGTCGAACAGGCCGATGATCAACACCAGCGAGGTGTCCTTGAACGAGCCGATGAAGGTGTTGACCAGGGGTGGAATGACCAGGCGCAGCGCCTGCGGCAGGACGATGAAGCCGGTCTTCTTCCAGTAGCTCAGGCCGAGCGCGTCGGCGGCCTCGGCCTGGCCCTTCGGCATCGCCTGCAAGCCGCCGCGCACCACCTCGGCGAGGTAGGCGCCGGTGAACAGGATGAAGGCGACCTGGGTGCGCAGCAGCTTGTCGATGTTGACGCCGGCGGGCATGAACAGCGGGAACATCACGTTGGCCATGAACAGGATGGCGACCAGCGGGACCCCGCGGATCAGTTCCACATACAGAACGCAAAGCATCTTGACCGCCGGCATGTTGGTGGAACGGCGGCCGAGCGCCACCAGCACCGACAGCGGAAACGCGCAGGCCAGGCCGAGGGTCGCGAGGATCAAGGTGATCGGCAGGCCGCCCCACTGGTCCTCGGTCACCAGGGGCATCCCCAGCACGCCGCCCCACATCAGCAGGCCGACGGCCGCCAGCGTGCCGATCCAGATCAGCGCCAGCTCCTTGCGCCAGAAGCGGCGCATCGCCGACACGCCATAGAGCGCGATGAACAGCAGGACGCAGAGCGCCGGCCGCCATTGCTGATCGTACGGGTAGCGGCCCAGCAGGATCAGCCGGTACTTGTCGGCAATGACCGCCCAGCAGGCGCCGATGCCCTTGGCGTTCTGGCAGATCGCGGTGTTGGCCACGCCCTGCGCGTTGTATGGCACGGTCCAGATCGCGTTGATCACCCCCCACAGGAAGAAGCTCACGGCTATTCGCAGGATCAGGTAGCCGAGCAGCAGGGTGACCGCGGTGGACCACCAGGTGCCGAACAGGTTGGCCCTGGCCCAGCCCCACGGGCCGGTGGTGCCGGCGGGCGGACTTTCGCGGGCGGAGGTGTAGCGCGGATCGGCGACCGCATCGACGGTGGTCTGGCTCATTATCTCAGCGCTCCACCAGCGCGATGCGCGCGTTGTACCAGTTCATGAACAGGCTGATCGACAGGCTGATGGTGAGATAGACGGCCATGATGTAGGCGATGCCCTCGATCGCCTGGCCGGTCTGGTTCAGCGTCGTGTTGGCGATCGACATCACGTCCTGATAGCCGATGTAGATCGCCAGTGAGGAATTCTTGGCCAGATTCAGGTACTGGCTGGTCATCGGCGGCACGATTACGCGCAGCGCCTGCGGCAGCACGATCCGCCGCAGCACCGCGCCTCGGCTGAGACCGAGCGCGCCGCCGGCTTCCCACTGGCCGAGCGCCACTGCCTGGATGCCGGACCGCACGATCTCCGCGATATAGGTGGCGGTGTAGAACACCAGGCCGACCAGCAAGGTAAAGAACTCGGGGCTGATGGTGATGCCGCCCTGGAAGTTGAAGCCGTGCAGCACCGGCAGGTCGACCCCGGTCGGCGCGCCGAGCGCGGCCCACACCACCAGCGGGAGGGCAATCAGCAACAGCAGTGCGATCGGCCAGACCGCGGGGCGCCGGCCGGTTGCCTCCTGGCGCTGGCGCGCGTGCCGGTTCCACAGCCAGGTGCCCACCACGCCGGCCAGGAAGGCGAGCAGCGCCCAGGTGTCGGCCGTTTCCCAGATCAGTTCAGGCAGCCTGATGCCGCGATTGCACAGGAAGATGACGTTGCCGATGTGCAGCGCCGCGCGCGGCGCTGGCAGGCCTTCCAGCAGCGCGTACCAAAACAGCAACTGCAGCACGAGCGGAATGTCGCGCAGCGTCTCGACGTAGACGGCGGTGATCTTCGATAGCAACCAGTTGCTGGACAGCCGGCCGATGCCGACCAACGTGCCGAGGATGGTCGCCAGCACGACGCCGATCAGGGCGACCTTGAGGGTGTTCAGGATGCCGATGATCAGCGCCCTGCCGAACGTGTCGAGGGCCGGGTTATAGGGAATCAGGGACTCGCCGATCGGGATGCCGGCGACCCGGCCGAGGAATGCAAAGCCGGTGGCGATGTGGCGGGCGGCGAGGTTGCGGTTGGTGTTGCCGACCAGATACCAGACGATCAGCGCAACGATGCCGATGATGACGACCTGCCAGAAGATCGCGCGGAAGCGCGGGTCGGACCAGGAGAACCGCAACGCTTTCTTCGGAACGATGCGCGCCCCGATCAGACGGGGGTCGGCGGTGGTACCGGACATGGCTGGTGCGTGCCCCCCTATTTCGTTGCGGCCTGCCGTGTGGGCATGCAAGCGCGATGCCGGGCCGGCGCTGCGTCAGGTTGGTTCCTGATCACCGCCGAGTGTGCGGCAATCGTCCGGGGAAGATCAACAGTGGTGGTGGCGGGGTCCAGGGGAATCGCACTTGGAATTCC
>PLXO01000066.1 GCA_003151425.1 Acetobacteraceae bacterium | reverse complement strand
GCTACGAAAAGACCGCACGGAACTTCCTCGCCGCCGTCCAGCTCGTCGCCTGCATCGGTTGGCTTAATTGACGACAGGCCGTAGATCGCGCCCTGGTGCGCGATGCCTTTCTTGCGCTCGGCAGGCTGGCCGCGCGGGTTGATCCTACTTTAGCGGTCGAATCATCTCCTCACTCTGAACTTCTGCATGTTCCTCCCCCTCTTTTTCCAGCGCCCGCATCCGGCGCCTGAGGTCATCCATCTGAGATTTACGCGCGTGGATGTTGTGATTGGCGATCTCCGCCAAGGAAGTGACAAAGTCCCGCAGCCAGTCCAGCTTTCGCTCGGTCGGCATAGAGGCCCATTCTTCCTTGTCGATCATAGCTTTCGCTCCTTGGTTTGAGTGGCATCAACCAGGATAGCGAAGAAGGGGGACCGGGCGGGAGTCCGGTCCCCCTCTGTTCAAAATGCACCTTTCCGACCGTGGCAACCATGGGCATAGAGGTACTGCCACGCTCGCTTTGCCCGCTCGATCTCCGGCCCCAGTCCGATGGTCCTCGAGCTCTCCTTGGCCCAAATGTCCGGAACGCCCGCGCCATGGGCCACGGTTTCGTGGACCGTGCCTTCCCCCCGAATATCGACTTGGACCGTGGGGGGACGATCGCGCCAGTGCAGGGTCGTGAAGGTGATCCTCGAAACGTCGACATTGTTCAGATAGAATCGCTCGTAGCCGTACCCAGGGGGAGGTGGCACGGAAAAACGGATCTCGAAGACGCAATCAGCCCGATCAACCACCACCAAGTCGGTGTCGTCAGTTCCGGTTAGCGCGAATCGGGCTGCCGCCAAGAAGGGATCATCCGTCGTCCCGGCCATGGATATCGGGTCGGCAAAAACGCCGACGATGCCAGCAATACCCCAGAAAACAGCCCCCCGTCGCATCCGCGGCCCCCCGAGGGCAACTATCTCATTGATCTGGCGAGACCAAAAGAGGGGCCGGACTCGCGCCCGGCCCCTCGTTCGCTACTCTGGGGTTACCACACCAACCAGGGAGCGAATACTATGCCGGATCATGAGGCGGGACTCAGAGTCGACCGCGACGGCGATGAGTGGGTGCTACAGCGCACAACCGAAGAAGGGACCGTCACTAGCATTCGATTGTCAGCCGAGAACGTGCTGGGTCTAATTGAACACGCGCCATTTTTGCAGGGTCTCGTAGCCTCACGACTCCCTGGGGCAGCCGGAGTGAATCGGGCGGTTTTCGCGATGCCGATTCTGGACATGAAGGTAGGAGCGGATGCTCTTGACGAAATCCTGCTGGAAATAACCCTCCAGAACGGGCTTCACCTGACGTACGCGGTGCCGGGGGAGAAGGCGCAGGAAGTGGCAGACCTGATTCTTGATCGGCTCGCCCAATTGCGAGGCGAGATTCCGACGAAGCAATGAGCGGCGCCCCCTTGGCCTGCGTGACAGACATTTGCGCTCCGTGTAAAAGGTCCACACGGAAGCGGTTTTATATCGTCTCAACGCTGGGCGCGTTGCCAATAACCGCACCAATCGACGCTTGGACGGCACGCCAGGGACAGGGCCATCACACCCTGGACTTGACGACCGTTGTCTACACGCCGATGGTCTTCGCGCCAAGCTGATTCTTGTGCATACCGGACGAGGTAAGGGCCGGCTACATGATGGTGGTGCCCGAGTTCAGCCCGACGCATCCGGCTGAAAAATTCCTCGGCGCCGTTTGTATATACACCATTGAGGCTGTATGCCTCTTGGTGGTCGATGCGTTGCATCGCGTATCGGGCTTGTAGATCATTCCAGCCGGCGGCTTCATCGGCCACGATCTCGGTCCCCTTGGCGACGCGGCCGGCGATGAACCCCAGGGAGGCGGACTCGGACTTGAACACGGCTGGCAGCGTCCGCCCCTCGCGCTCCCGCATAACCACCACGACCTGCCGCTTGCCGTTCTGATTCTTGGCGACGCGACGGTCCCGACGGTTCTCCCGGTGATTGGCTGGTTTCACGTATCCGCCAAAGTACCCACCGTCGATTTCCACAGTGCGCCCGGTGCCGCCGACCATCTGCCCCTTCATCTCCGATGCCATCGCCTCGCGCAGCTTATGGGCGAGCACGAAGGCGGTTTTGTACTGCACCCCGAGATCGCGGGAGAGTGCCAGCGCCGCTTTCCCCTTCACTTCATTGCAGAAGATTGCGATGGCCGCGAGATAAGTCCGGAGCGCCAGCTTGTGCCAGGCAAACAAAGTCCCGGTCGTGATGCTGAAATCCTTGCCGCACTCCTTGCAACGCCAGCGCGGGGCACCATTGGGCTTGCGGCACTCGTAGACCGTCTCGCATCCACAATGGGCACAGACCGGGCGCCCGTCGGTGGCCTGCCAGCGAATACCCATGAAAGCCGTCTCGGCTTCCTGATCCGTCATGCGGAAGACTGCGCCGAGAGAAAGCGTCCGGGCCTTTGCTGACAAGAGGAAGTGTTGAGACATCCCGCGCATCCGCTGCGATGCCATCATATATGATGGCCAGAGCGGCATTGTCAACGGGAATAATTCACATATGATGGGTGGCGTGCATTTTTGATGGAGGCGCCGGCTATGGCCATGACACCACGAGAGAAGGAGTGGTCCGACCGGGCGCGTCGGTTCATCAAGGTCGAAGCCAAGCGGGCGGACGTGACCTATGCCGAGCTTGCCAAGCGGCTGAATGAGCGCGGGCTGGATGAAACCGAGGCGTCGATCAGCAGCAAGCTACAGCGCGGCACCTTCGCGGTGACGTTTTTCCTGGCGTGCTTGGCCGTCCTCAACCTTGCAGGCGTGCAGTTAGAGGATTTGTGAGTGGGCCAGTGGGTGATCCGCCTATGGATCGCTGCGATCCTCTTTTTGATCGCTGTGGGGCTGCACACCCAGGCCCCTCTTGTCGCCCTTCACTGTTCGCCAGACGAACCACACCAATCCGGCTATACCGCCGAAGAAAATTGCGGCGCCCCATGGGTCCTCGCCGGACGAACCGTCGTCGATTTTGCCAGGGGAGCGGTCCACCTTATCCGGCGTTACCGAGATGAGATCGGCGCGCTCGCGACGGTAGCCATCGCTTTGTTCACTGGCACTCTTTGGTGGGCAACGATCCGAATGGGGCGGATCAGTGAGCGACAGCACAGAGAAATGGAGGCCGCCAACCGGGTAGCCGGTGAGGCGGCCAGGGCTGCCAAGCTGTCCGCCGACGCCGCAATTGGCTCGGAGAGGGCTTGGATGCTGCTCTTTATCGATGATGACAATTTTGAGGTCGAAATATTGAATTGGGTATCGCCCCCCGAGAACGTGGCCGCCCTGCGAGAGGGTGGCTGGAAAGGAGTGCTCCGCGCCAAGTTGCATTTCGAGAATTTTGGCAGAACGCCAGCTTTTGTGAAGGAAGTCTCGGCCGCTCTCGTTTCCGGCGAGCAGCCTCCCACCGCGATTGAATATAAGCCTCTTGCTCCGTGGTGGAAGACCGAGGAAGTGATAGGGGCCGGCGGCAGGCTCCCCAACGGGTGCGACGACGAAGGCGAATGGCTGCATATGTCCGCAGCCTTGCGCGGCGAATTCGGTCGCACCCACGCCGCAGCGATCTATGAGGGGCGAGGCACGCTCTACCTCTACGGCAGGATCGTCTACGACGACGTGTGGGGCAGCGAACACGCCACAAAGTTTTTCCTCGCAAATAGCGTGTACTCCCCCTGGCACGTGCCCGAAGGCTGCGAGCCATACAACCAACGCACTTGACAAGATCATGGTCCGCACTGGCCGGAGCCGCTCGCAGCGCCTATCGCTGGTACGTAGATGCCAGCGAAATGGGATCACCACGCGCATCGCGCTTGTGGTCACTTCTACACAATACCGGACTCTTCGGCGCCACCCCCCGTCATGCCGGCCCACGGGTCAATGCTTAGGGTGGTTTGGTACAACGGCTGCTTGTCTCCCCAGATCCGTCACGTCCGGATGGCTGGCCGCATTGAAGGTGGCCCCCGAAAGTGACGGGGTGCTCTGCCCCATTCCATCGCTGATCCCGTCCAAGAGCGGGCACGAGGGACCCGGCGATCGACAACCTTGATCCATTCGATGACCACGGCTCGGGTCTGCAGAACGTCTCGGCTTTTTGATTGGTCGAGGTTTGCCGATCTAATATAGCTTCGAAACGGGAAAACCCACGCGCACATGAATCCAAAAAAGGAGAGCAATGATGCCAGAAGAGCAGATCATCGAAGAACTGCCGGCTGGTCCGACGGAAGGTGGTGGGGGCTCTCGTCCCTGGCCGCACCGCCCCGGCGTCGCGGAGTTGCCAGCATTTCCCCCTATGGCTTCAGCCGGGAGGCAGCCGCCGAGCTGTTCCGCCTGCGCGATCGGGTCCATGCCTTGGAATCCCAGGCCCTGGCGGCGAAGCTGTATGGCGGTTCGTCTGGCGGCTGGAACATCCCACAGCCTTGGCGTGTTGCCGAGCTGCCTCCCTTTGAAGCACTCTATAGGACTGGCTTTAGCGGTGAGCTGAAGGGCCCCGTGTTGGGTAGTTCAGGGGATCAATTGATAGCGCTTCTGGAGGCGCTTCTCGCAGCACTGAGACCCAACCCAAATCCCGCCGAGTACCCCTCGGAGGTTCCGCGATAGTTGGCTGCCGGCTGAGGCGCAACGTCAGGCCGCATGAGCCGAAACCGTCAGGCGTTGACGGCGTTCCTGCGCGAGCGGGGAATCCTCTACGCGTCAGCGACGCAGCCGATCCGGCACCGGGACGGAGCGCTGGCGCCGTGGGCGTTCTATAGTTGGAACGCGACCCTCACGTCGGAGGGATTGCGGCTCGCGGCATTGTGCATCCTCGAGCGGTTGCGGGGCTTCCGCGCAACGCAGCTTGCGACGATCGGCTACACCGGCATGCCGCTGCTGTCGGCCTGTGTATTGCTCGGCGAGGGTCGCTACACGGGGCTCTGCATTCGCGAGCAGCGCAAGACTTATGTGTCGTGTCGCCGGGTGGAAGGTCCGTTCGACAAGACCATGCCGGTGGTGATCATCGACGATTCGATCAGCTCGGGCACCTCGCTCGGCAAGGCGATCCGCGCGATCGAGGACGAGGGTGCAGAGGTCGAGGGCGCGATCGCGCTCGTGCAATTTCCCCACCGCGGCGGCCTGGACTGGGCGAATGCGGCTGGCTATCGCGCGGAAGCGATACTCGATATCTGGTCCGACCTCGGCATGCGGCGCACGCTCGCGCGACCGCCGCCACGCCTGACTGTGCCCGCCGGAACAGTGCTGGCGCCGGAGGGCCTGCCCCCGGCTTCGCTCGCCCGTTTCACCGCCGCCACCTGGCTGGCCACCGGCGCAGCTCCAAGGCCGCCGCGCACGATGGACCGCGTGCATGAATGCCCCGGCGGCGTGTTTGTGAGTTTTCGAGAGCGCCGCAACGAGAACCGGATAGCGCGCGCTGGATTTTGGCATTTCGATCCGGCCGAGGCGCGGCCCTGCGACGACGTCGTCGCGGCGACCATCGAGACGCTGCACGCGGCGAACGGCCAGATTACCGCGAATAACCTGGCGCAGTTGAAAATCGCGGTGACGTTCCTGTCTGAATTGGAGCCGATCGCGCCACGGGGTCTCGATTTCGATCGCTACGGCATCGTCGCGCAAAGCCGGGTTTTCCCGCACAAGTGTGGCGGCGCGCTGCCGAATACGCAGGTTTTCATAAGCGAGATCGAGCAATACCGCCAGGCGCGGGAAACCAATGCCGGAATTGTGTCGGGCGAGCCGCACGATCTGTTCCGTCATGACGTGACCAAGCATGTCGAGCCTGGCGAGACCTGGTTGCCCTATGGCACGCCGGAAAATGCCGACACGGCGTGGTGGCGCGATGTGACGCTGGGCGGACGCATCACCGCGCGTGCCCGTGGATTGCTCGCGCGGGAATTGGGCAATGAACGCGACGAACCGCTTGGCCTGCCCGACGATACGTTGCCATGCGCGATCGCAGGCGTCGCTGTGCGACTCTACGAGTCCGGCCTGACAGGCTATGGTATCGCGCATGGCGGTGGCCTCGATGCCGGGCTGCGCCGGGCCGTGGCGCAAGCGGTGGCGGATCCGAGGTTTAAGCGGGACTTCGATCCTGTGCGCGGCGCGATCGTCGTTTCTATCATTCATCATCCAGAGCCGCTTGGTGACGCGCCGGTCGCGACGGTAGCCCGCAAGCTGCGTCGCGGGCTCGATGCCCTTGGCGCAACGCATGCCGGTCGTACGACAATCCTGTTGCCGCACATTTTGCCCTACAACAACCTCTCGCGTGAGGAATTTGTGCGGACCGCGTTGCGCCTGGCGAGAGCAGCGGCGGAGACCGAAGCGGGGCGCGTCGAATGGCGCACGTTCCAGTGCGCCGAATGGGTGGATGCCGGCGGGCAGGTGCGCGCGCTCCGCTTCGGCTTTCCTGATCGCACAAACAGCGTCGAACGCGGTGTCGATGCGGCGGCGCTGATCCGTCTGCTCGGCGGCTATATCGCCCGATCGATGGGCGCGGATGGATTGCCCCGTTATCTGCTGCTGCCCATCGCCGCCAAGGGGCGGGCGCACGGCACGGCGGGCCGCGCCATCCATGCACTGATGGCGCTCGATCTCGCGGGTGCGTTGCTTGACGAAACGGCCTGGCGCGATGCGGCGGCGGTCGGACTCCGCCATTGCATCGGCCATGTGCGCAACGGCACGATCACACTGCCCAATTGCGCCGGTGGCACACTGGCCGATGCCGTCCTGCTTGGCGCCGTCGCGGGTCATCCAGCTCTTGCCGCCAGCGCCGAGGCGCGTTCCGTCGAGCGCCGGCCGAGCCAGCTACTGCGCCCTGATGGACGGATCGGCAGGGAGCTCAAACGGCTCGATCAGCCAGAGGATCACGATTTTCTTCCCGGCGCCGTGCTCGCTGCACTTGGACGCGTTGCCGCTGTCGATCCGGCGGCGCTGCCCGCCACGGTCGGTGCGCAGATCGCCTGGTATGCCCATCGCTTCGCTTCATACCCAGGTTGGGGTTCCGCCGGGTGGCTGCCGCAGGGCATGGCGGCGGTGCATCGCATAACGGCCGATCCGGCGGCGGCACGACTTGCCTTCGCCGCCACCGATTGGAGCATCGACCGCCAAGTGGCGAGCAGCGGCGCGTTTCTCGAAGATCTCAGCCCGGACGAGCCGAGTTTCAACACCGGGTTCATCGCCGAGGGCGTTGCCGCGTCCTGGGCGATCGCACTTCGCATCGGCGACGCCGAGCGCGCCGTGCGCTATGCCGCGGCTTGGCGTGATGCCATGCGATTCGTCACGCGACTGATCGTCTTCCCGGAGGATGCGTTCGCCATGCGTGCCGGGTCTTCGGCGATCGGGGGCGTGCGTTGCGTGCAGTCGCGCTCGGATATTCGCATCGATCAGGTCAGTCATTGCCTGCATGCGCTCGTGGCAGGCGCGCGTCTCGAACAGGTAATGGAGCCGGCAGTGACGTCTTCCCTGCTTTCTCCTCCAGCTTGAATGTGAGTTTTTCTGTCTATGATACCGACCGACCATCCGTCGCGGCACGGTGCCGGAATGGATGGCCGGGACAAGCCCGGCCATGACAATAGGGCAACGTCGTCGCGCCATACTGAGAATAGCCGCGCGGCGACCCCTCGGCTTGAACGACTGAGAGTACTAATCAGGTTCGCCAAGCACCCGATACATCTCCGCGAGATGCGGGCTAATGGGAACATTGAGCGTCTCGCCATTGGGCAACCGATCCACCAGCCATCGCGCATACAGCCGGTTCAGCGTTCCCTCACTCGCCATGCGTTCGAAACTGGATCGAACCAGATCGGCAAACGCGGCATCGTCACGACGCAGGGTAATCGCGTAGGGTTCGTAGGACAAATAGTCACCCACGATGCGGAAACGCTTTCCGTCCGGGCGTGTGGCGATGAAGCCGGACAGCAGGATGTCGTCCGACGCGAAGGCATCCGCCTTGCCCGCGGCGAGCATGGCGTAGGCGGCATCCAGGCCGGGGGCCTCCGCCACCGTAATCTTCGGTGACACAAGCCCCGCCAGGTGCCGCATCACCTCGGCGTTGGTGGTGCCGGCGCCGACCACCACCGTGCGGCCGGCCAGGTCGCGATAGGACGACACCGGTGCAGCCGCTGCGGTGCCTCCGGCGCCCGCCAGCGGGACCATCAGCTTGGTGCCCGCCAGGAAGAAGACCGCCGAGAACGCCAGGGTCTTGGCGCGTTCTGCGTTGGCCGTCGTCGAACCACACTCCAGATCGACCGCACCCGAAATGACCTTCGGCAACCGCTCGTCCGCGGCGTCGTGGCGCATGGCGACGCGCGCGGGCGCACCATCGGCTTTCCGACCGCCAACGTGGCGCTGGGCTGCCATCTGGAGCCGGCGTGCGGGGTCTACGCGGTGACGGCGCGGCTGGCCGACGGCGCGGTGCACAAGGGCGTGGCGAACATCGGCCGCCGGCCGACCTTCAACGCCGGGCTGGAGAGCCGGCTGGAGATCAACATCTTCGACTTCGACGCGGATCTGTATGACACCGAGATCACCGTCAGCCTGCACAGCTACATCCGCGAGGAACGGAAATTCGCCGGCCTGGACGCGCTGAAGGCACAGATCGCCACCGACGCCACGGAGGCACGACGCCTGCTGTAACCGGCGCTATGCTGCCCCGACGACGATGGGGGCCGTGCCATGCCTGTACTGCAGCGCGACGACGCCGAGATCCATTTCGAGGAATACGGCAGCGGCTATCCGGTCCTGCTGTTCGCGCCGGGCGGGCTGCGCTCGCGGCTGGAGATGTGGCACAACCCGGACACCGGCCCGGCCCGTGTGTGGAACGACTGGACCGAGGCGCTGGCCGCGCGCTTCCGCGTCGTCGCGATGGACCAGCGCAACGCCGGCCAGTCGCGCGCCGCGCTGGCGCCGGACCATGGCTGGCACACCTACGCGGCGGATCACCTGGCGCTGATGGATCATCTCGGCCACGCGCGGTTCCATACGCTGGGCGGCTGCATCGGCGCCAGCTTCTGCCTGAAGCTGTGCGAGATCGCCCCGGCGCGGGTCAGTTGCGCGGTGTTGCAGAACCCGATCGGGCTGCACCCGGAGTTTCCGACCTATTACCAGGACGGAACTATCGAATGGGGCGCCGAACACCGCGCCACCCGTCCGGGGGAGTTCGACGCCGCGACCCTGTCGGCGTTCAGCCACACCATGTGGGACGGCGGCTTCGTGTTCAGCGTCAGTCGCGATTTCGCGCGAAGCTGCACCGTGCCGACGCTTCTGTTGCCGGGCAGCGACAAGCCGCATCCGGCGGTGACCAGCGCGGAGCTTGCGGACCTGCTGCCGGGGGTTGCGGTGTTGCGTGACTGGCGGGGGCCGGACCACCTCGTGTCGCAGCGCCAGCATGTGCTGGCGTTCCTGGAGAAACACGCAACTTAATCACGCAGGGAATCGCGGCCGTTCTTTGGCCAGCGTCGCTGCTACTTCAGGTAGCAGAAAATCCGCGCGCCTCTGCTGATTCCGCGCCCGCGCACAGGTCGACAATTGCTCTTGCGTTGTTCATATGTCCCCAGGTGGGATCTGCGATTCCGACCGCATCACCCGCCGTACCCCGAAACGGCCATGAGCGCCGGAGCCACAACCATTGCGCGAACCCGGGGCATCGCCTCCGCGCCTTGTGGCCTTCACTTATGGTCTTTCCATCCTTGTGTGGCGTCGACACGCCCAAGTCAACTTGCCCCGGTTTGATCTAAATCAAATTTTTTTGCTGGAAGTTGGTGTAACAGCCCCTGCGAGGACGACTCCGAGCTGCAAAGCTTCAACGTGTCTTCATCGACGCGAATAGGGAGTGTGTGTGTGATGCCCACTGGATCCGTGGAAGTCGTATATCGCGGCGTGTTTCAAAAGAATCTGGCAAAGAACATCTGTCGCGGGATTGTCTTTGCTGCGAAAAAGCAGGGCAAGATCGGGATCGCCTTCGGGCGCTACAGCGACTCCCCTGAGCGCAACGGCATTCCGGCCAAGCAGTTCGCCGTCGTTGCCGATACCGAAGAAGAAATGGAGGAGTACCTGTCGAGGTACGAGCCCGACAACAACGACGTCACCATCGTGGCCGATGACACGCTGTGCAAAGGTCTCGAGTCCTGGGCGTGGAATGGCCTGCAGCCGATCAACAAGCTGCTCAAGGCGGGCGGCACGCTGCTGGTCATTTCGACCCGCTCGGCGAACAGCCTGATCCGCGACATCCACCGCAAGGGCGCGCCTTACAACCTGGCCATCGTCAGGGGTGCCGCCAGCTTCTCGGGGATGTGGGTCTACCGCGACGACCACACCGACGCGCGCCTGCTCGGCGCGCTCGCCAAGGTTGCGCCGCATATCGTCAGCCTGGACGCCATCGTCGCAACGATCAACGAACCGAAGAAAAGCGAGCTTAAGGCCGCGTCCGCGCAGCAGGCCTACGATATGGTTGGCATGAGCGAGGTCGGCGCCGATCAGGGCAACGACACGGTTCCGTTCAGTTTCGACCTGCCGGGCTGGCACGCGATGGAAGAGTGCCTGGTGGTCCGCGCCCGCAAGGTCAGTCAGAAGGTTCCTGGCTGGGACGGTGGCTATGTGCCCGGGCGCAGCCCGACCTACAAGAAGTTCGCGACGCGCACCATGCGGCCGGTGATCAACTTCGACACCTGCACCAAGTGCACGATCTGCTGGCTGCAATGCCCGGACACCGCGTTCGACATCACCCCCGACGGTCATTACGACGCCAACATGGAGGCGTGCTGCGGCTGCGGCGTCTGCGAGGCGGTCTGCCCGGTGGCCGACTGCGTCACCATGGTCAACGAGGAAGCCTTCACGGACAACCAGAGCCAGTGGCAGATGTGGACCAAGGACAAGGCAGCCTACGCCGCGTGGCGGTCGGAACGGGTTTCGGCACAGCCCGTCCGGAGCCACGGGTTCCACCACGTGGGCCAGTACGCCGAGGAGATCTCCAATGAGCGCCGTTGACACCGTTGCTCGGAAGCAATCATTCGCCGATTTGGTGATTGCTCCGCGCGCCGAAACCGAGGAGCTGATCAGCGGCAGCGAGGCGATCGCACATGCCGTCCGGCTCGCCGATGTGGACGTGATCACGGCGTATCCGATCCGTCCGTACGATACCGTCATGCAGTACGTGTCGAAGATGATCGCCGACGGCGACTTCGACTGTGACTTCATCGTTGCCGAGAGCGAGCACTCGCAGTTCGAGATCGTGAAGCACGCGTCCGCCGTCGGCGCGCGCGTGTTCGCGGGCTCGAGCGGCGTCGGCTGGTTCTACGCCTTCGAGGCGTTGGCGGTGACCGCCGGACTGCGCTTGCCGATGGTCGCCATGGTCGGCAACCGGGCGTTGGACGATCCCGGTGCCTTCGGGGTCGAGCACAACGATGCGCTCGCGGTGCGCGATCTTGGCTGGATGCTCTGCTGGGTGTCGACCGCGCAGGAGGCGTTGGACACCGCGCTGATCGCCTACCGGGTGGCCGAGGATCCGCGCGTCTTCCTGCCCTGTGCGATCAGTTGCGATGGGGCGTTCCTCACCCACTCGCAGGCGATCGTCAAGGTTCCAAGCCAGGCGATGGTGGACGGTTTCCTGCCGCGCTACGACCGTGGCGACAAGGTGCTGCATCCCGACAACCCGATCACCATCGCGCCGCAGGTCAACGAGGACTGGCTGATGGAGATGCGCCGTCAGAGCGACCAGGCGGCGCGCCGGGCCCGCGATGTCCTGATCGAGGCCTACCGCGATTTCAATGTGAAGTTCGGGCGCGGCGGCGAACCGTTCATCGAGCGCTACATGATGGACGACGCCGAGGTCGCCCTGGTGGGCATGGGGACGATGGCCATGCCGGTGAAGGTGGCCGTCCGCAAGATGCGGGCGCAGGGCAAGAAGGTCGGGTTCGTGCGTGTGCGATGGTTCCGCCCGTTCCCGACCATCGAGCTGCAGGAAGCTCTCGCCGGCGTGCATGCCGTGGGCGTCATCGATCGCGACTTCAGCTTTGGCTCGGCCCACTTCAGCGGCGTGTTGGCCAATGACCTGCGTGCCGCGCTGTACCCGGCGAAGAACCGGCCCAAGATCGTGTCATTCATCGCCGGTCTGGGCGGGCGCGAAGTGAGCGCGGCGAACGTCATGGAAATGACCAAGACCGTATTCGACGCTGCGGAAGGCGCCGGCACTGATGCGCAAGACACCTACTGGATCGGAGCGCGGGAGTAACGGCCATGCAAGAAACGAAAGAACCGGCGACCGCGGGTGATTTCACCTCCCCGCAAGTGCTCGATCCCTGGACCGGCATCCGGAAAGTCGCCCATGAGGAGTACTACACCTCGGGTCACCGCACCTGTCAGGGCTGCGAATCGGCGCAGCTCATGCGGCTGCTGGCCAAGGCAGCGGGCCCGCGCACGATCGTGCTCGGCGCCACGGGCTGCATGTACGTGGCCAACACGACCTACTACACCACCCCGTGGGTGGTGCCCTGGATGCACACGCAGCTTGGCTCCGCTGGCTCCGCGGCCACCGGCACCGCCGCCGGACTGCGGGCGTTGATGCGCAAGGGCAAGATGGAGAAAGAGCCGATCAACGTCATCGCCGTCTGCGGTGATGGTGGCGGCGCCGACATGGGGCTGTCGGCGATCTCGGCGGCGCTGCAGCATACCCAGTACAACCTGCTGATCCTGATGTACGACAACGAGTCCTACGCCAACACCGACATCCAGGTTTCGGGCTCATCGCCGTACGGCGTGAACACCAGCTTCAGCCCACCGGGCAAGCTGCACCGCATCATGCACAAGCAGTGGAAGAAGAACACGGCACCGATGATCGCGGCCGGCCATCCCGACTGTCGGTACGTCGCGACCGTTGTCTCCACCAACGCTGTCGACACCCTGAACAAAGTGCGTCGCGCCCTGAGCATCGGCGGCCCGACCTTCATCCACTCGCTCAATCCGTGCCCGAAAGGGTGGGACTACGATCCGAAATACTCCCACGAAATCGGTGAGCTCGCGGTGGAGACCGGCATCTGGCCGCTCTACGAAATCGAGGACCGGAAGCTCAAGATGTACGGCAAGAGCCAGCATATCGCGAGCGGTGCGGTCAAGCGCAAGCCGGTCAACGAGTACCTGTTGCGGCAGGGACGGTTCGCCCACTTCAAGGAGGAAGATATCGCGCTTGTCCAAGCGAGAACGGATGAAATGTGGGAGCAGTGGGCCCTCCCCGGGGTGATCGCGTTCGCCAAGGCCTAGCGCCGCTTCGGCGGATCGAGGTCTCGGCAAAACGCCGCGGCGTGAATTCGGCTTGATCTCGGTACCCCTGACACGCCTTCCCCGAAATAGTGGGGCGAGCGTGTCTCGGGGTGCAGAGATCGCTGCTCAACCGCGGGGCAACCCGCGAATCGTTGATTGGTGTCATGTCGCTGCGGGTGGCATTCGAAGTGGTTCAGCCTCGACGGGATTGCCCCCCATGGTGGGTGCCCGGTCAAGGCTGGAACGCTGCGCAGCCGGCGCCACGGCCGTCCCGGACGACAACGCTGCGCAACCCGGCGCCACGGTGGTCCCGGATGACAGCTGCGCGGCTTGGCGCCACGGCGGTTCCGGGTGACATTTTTTATCCGCGCAGGAGACTCGGATGACGACCGTCGTAACTGATAATTGCCTGCGTAGTCGCTTTACCGACTGTGTCACGGTATGCCCGGTTGCCTGTTTTCATGGCGACGATCAGATGCTCTATATCGACCCCGTCGTGTGCATCGATTGCGGGGCGTGCATATCCAAATGCCCGGTCCAGGCGATCTACGAGGATCCGATCCCGCCTGACAAGCAGCATTGGATCGAAATCAATGCGACTCGCGCACCCGGCCTGCCGGTCATCAAAACCAAGCAGGAGCCTTATCCGGGCGCCGAAGCGAGACAAAAGGAATTGGGGTTTTGACGACGGCAATCCCACCATTGCCGCCGCCCGTTCATTGGTTTCTTGACTCCGGACGTTTCGTATCATGAGCAATCTTGGCACTCGGGAGAATCCATTACGGGCGGCCATCGTTGGCAGCGGGCCGGCCGGGTTCTACGCCGCCGAGGCGCTGATCGAATCGGGGCCGACCTTGCTGGTCGACATGTTCGAGCGGCTGGCTTCGCCGTTCGGACTGGTGCGCAGCGGCGTCGCCCCGGACCACCCGAAGCTCAAGCAACCCATCCTTGTCTATCAGCAAATTGCCGAGTCACCGCAATTTCGGTTCCTGGGCAATGTCACGGTCGGACGTGACGTCAGCGTGCCGGAGCTCAAGGATTGCTACCACGTGGTCGTGTTCGCCTGTGGCGCGCAAACCGACCGGGCGATGGGGATTGGCGGAGAGTACCTGCCGGGCAGCCGCGCGGCGACCGAGTTCGTCGGCTGGTACAACGGCCATCCCGACTACCGCGATCTGGTGTTCGACCTGTCGCATGACACCGCGGTCATCATCGGACAGGGGAACGTCGCTGTTGACGTGTGCCGAATTCTTGCCAAGACGGCAGACGAGCTGCGACATACCGATATCGCCGCGCACGCTCTTGAAGCGCTGGCCGAGAGCCGAATTCGCGACATCCACATGATCGGACGCCGCGGTCCGGCGCAGGCGAAGTTCACCCATCCGGAGCTCAGGGAGCTCGGGGAACTGGCGGACTGCGACCCGATCGTGGATCCGCGTGATCTCGAGCTCAATGCGGCGAGCTGCGCGGAACTCGCGGACCGAAGCAACCGCGCCGCCATCAAGAGTTATGAGGTGCTGCAGGCGTTCGCGGCCCGGCCACCGCCGACGCACCGCCGGCGCTGCCACCTCGACTTCCTCAAGAGCCCGATCGAGCTCATCGGCGATGGCAGGCTCGAACGCCTGCTGCTGATGCGGAATTGTTTGGTGGGGCAACCTTCGCGGCAGGTCGCCCAGGCCACCGGCGAAATGGAAGAGCTCGCATGCGGCGTGCTGTTTCGCAGCATCGGCTACCGCGGCGTTGCCATCGCGGGGGTTCCGTTCGACGAAGCGCGTGGCGTCATCCCCAATCGGGACGGACGCGTGATCGATGGTGAGAACGTCGTTCCTGGCGTGTATGTCACGGGCTGGATCAAGCGCGGCCCGACCGGGATCATCGGCACCAATCGCGAGGACAGTGTGCTTACGGTCAATTCGATCCTGGCCGACCTGCCGCATCTCGACGCCGGCGCCAAGCCGGGTGCGGACCGCGTGATGGCCCTGCTGGAAGGCCGCGGGACTCGCGTGGTCAGTTATGCGGACTGGCAGAAGATCGATGCGGCAGAGATACGGCGAGGCCAACCGGCTGCCAAGCCGCGGGAGAAGTTCACCGGGCTGAAGGAAATGCTGGATGTGCTCGAATGTTGATTGGCTGGACGGCAGGGTCGGCGTCGCCGGCGACCCAGCGTCCGGATGTCGGCAGCCGGCGTCCCAAGCTCCGCCCGCCGCGGTAAATGACCCGGCCAACGCCGTCCGGTCGCGGCGTCGCGCGTTGGCCCGCAATCGCCCCCAGGTTCATGCGAAGGCCGGGTTCATGCGAAGGCTGGCTTAATGCGAGGACCGGCTCTGAACGAACGGACACGGGGCGCGAAGCCCCGGCCACACGGAGGTAACAATGGCTGAGAAAAGCATGGGTGCGAGCCCGCCGAATCGCTGGCTTCAACTGATCATGCTCATCGGTTGCATGGTGCTGATCGCCAACCTGCAATATGGCTGGACCCTGTTCGTCCGGCCGATGAATCAGGCGCACGGCTGGGCGATCGCCGACATCCAGATCGCCTTCTCGATTTTCGTCGCGCTCGAGACCTGGCTGACGCCGGTCGAAGGCTGGCTTGCCGACAAGATCGGGCCGAAGCTCGTCGTCGCCTTCGGCGGCATTCTCGTCGCGATCGGCTGGATCATCAATTCGCAAGCCGACAGCCTCATGATGCTGTATTTCGGCGCGGTCATCTCGGGCATCGGCGCCGGCTCGGTCTATGCCACCGCCGTCGGCAACTCGGTGAAGTGGTTCCCGGACCGGCGCGGCCTTGCAGTGGGATTGACGGCCGCCGGCTTCGGTGCCGGCGCCGCGCTCACCGTGATTCCAATCCAGGCGGTGATTGCTGCCGACGGATACGCGGCGGCCTTCTTCTGGTTCGGCCTGGTCCAGGGTGCGATCGTGTTCATTCTGGCATGGTTCATTCGCGCCCCGGAACCAGGGCAGGTGCCAAGCGCGAAAGCGGCCCAGGTCATCCAGTCGACGCAGAGCTATTCGCCCGGCCAGGTTCTCGCGGCGCCGGTGTTTTGGATTCTCTACGTCATGTTCGTCATGGTCTCGGCGAGCGGCCTGATGGCCACCGCGCAGATCGCGCTGATTGCCAGGGATTATCACGTCGCCGATTCGGTGATCCTGCTTGGCGGCACGACCCTCACGATCGCCTTGCTGGTCGACAACGTGTTGAACGGCGCGGCGCGGCCGTTGTTCGGGTGGATCTCCGATCATATCGGCCGCGAGAACACCATGGCGATCGCCTTCAGCCTCGGGGGCGTCGCCTATTGGCTGCTGGGATCGGCGGGAACCTCGCCCTGGGCGTTCGTGGTTTTTGCCGGGCTGATCTTCCTCACCTGGGGCGAGATCTTCAGCCTGTTCCCGTCGACCTGCACCGACACCTTCGGCCCGAAATTCGCGACCACGAATTTGAGTCTGCTCTATACGGCCAAGGGCGCGTCGGCCTTGCTCGTTCCGGTTGCGAACCTCGTCACGGTAGCGACCGGAAGCTGGCATGCCGTGCTCCTGGTCACCGCGATCATGAATTTCATCGTGGTGGTACTGGCGCTCTTCGTGCTGAAGCCGTTGCGGTCGAGGTGGATCACGCTACTCGCGCAGCACGCGCCGGCTGAATAAGCGCTGGGGTGAGGGGAAGGCCGGCCCCCTCCGTCATGGCCGGGCCCACGCGTCGCGGGCCCGGCGTTCGCAAAGGCAGGCTCCGACCCACCCGAGGACCGGCGGGGCCTCCCGTGACGAAGCATGCCGCGGCGCCGGTGGCCTAGCCATGTCCCGGCGGAGGCCGCGAGCCGAGAGCCCGGCCTTGACGCGCCGCGCATCACGCGTGGTGGAACACCAGCGTGCGAAGCTCGATGCTTTCCCGCGGTAGCCGATCCGCCGGCGCGGTCGGATCCTCGAACGCAGTGTGCGGCGCGAAGCGGGCGCGGCCGTCGGTGCTGGAGTCGTAGCACTTCAGCAACAACGCCTCGTCCGGCTGCATGTCCGGCACATAGAACCAGCGGTGGTCGGGGTTGTAAGTGACGCCATAGGTTTCGCCGACCCGGTCGCGATACACCAGGTCCGACGCCACCAGATCGCCGGCCGCGACCGTGCGCGCGTCGCAGACCGCCAGCGGCGCGTCACGCGACGGACCACGGATCGGCCGCCACAGGTTGATCACCTGGACGCGCCCGCGCAGCAGTTCGTCCGCCTCGTCGCCGAAGAAGTCGCGCACGCGCTGCGGCCCGGACCTCGCGGTGTGATCGACATGCACGCTGGTCGCGGGCTGGCGTGGTGCGCCGGGGGCGCGATCGTCCACCCCTTGCACCCGGCGGCGCAGCGTATGGTCGAACACGAACACCTTGCTGGCGCCGGTGGCGTCCGCGATCAGGCGCTCGGCCTCGGCGTAGTAGACACGGCGCAGTTCGTCCTCGTCGTAGAAATCGCGCACCTCGCTGGCGTGCCGCAGCACGGCGAAGCCTTCGCGGTCGAGCGAGATGTCGGACGCGACGGGACGCGCGCTGTGAATTGGCACGCGGCGCGCCTCCCGCGTGGTGTTGGAGCGCGAAACCCCGGCCGGCGGTTCGAAAGTGTAGTTGCGCGGCCGTTCCGTCGTCGGCGCGAGGTAATTCAGCTCCGCCTCGACGTGCGGCAGCTCAGTTTGGGTGGTCATGGTGCGGTGCTCCTTGGCGAGTGGGTCACGGACGAGTGGGTCAGGCGCGGCGCCAGCACTGGCGCCTCAGGCACGGGCGCCTCAGCACTGGCGCCTCAGCACTGGGGCGCCAGCATTGGGGCGCCAGCACCGGCGCGGCGGCGCTGACGCCTCAGCGAGGCGGCCTCAGCACGGCGGCGGTGCGCGCCAGAACGGCCGGCGGAGCTCGGCATCGATGTCGGAGCGCGAGGCCCCAAAGTCCTGCCAATCACGTTCATCGAGCTGCTCCAACGCACGCTTCTCTCGCACCCGTCTGCGCCAGACGCGCAGCGTGGCCGCGGCGCGCGCCAGCAGCGAGGGCCGCCCGGCGTGGGCCGCTCGCGACGATGGATGATAATCTCTCAGTCCAGAGTGGATCAGGCTGCTCATGGCGACCCTCCTAGGGTATAGGTATGGACCAACAACTGGCCCGTGCGCCGTCGTTGACAAAGGATGGTTTGTCAGCCTAAACATGAGATAATGTCATGTATGATGGGTTCCAATGGCGCTAACGCTGCCGTCGCTGAATGGCTTGCGGGCGTTCGAAGCGGCGGCAAGACATCTCAGCTTCACCCGTGCCGCCAACGAGCTGCTCGTCACCCAGACGGCCATCAGCCACCAGATCCGCCGGCTGGAGGAGCAGCTCGGCATAAGTCTGTTCGAGCGGCGCCCACGCGAACTGCGGCTGACGCGTGAGGCAGCTTCCTACCTGCCCGCGGTGCAGGCCGCGTTCGAGGAATTGCGCCAGGCGACGGCGCGGCTGCAACGCCCCAATCGCGACGCGCTGTTGACGGTCAGCACCACGGCCTCGCTGGCCGCCAAGTGGCTGGTGACGCGCGTCGCCGCCTTCCAGGACGCCAATCCGGGCATCGAGGTCCGCATCACCACGTCAGCGCACCTGGTCGATTTCCGGCGCGAGGAGATCGACATGGCGGTACGTTACGGGCGCGGGCATTGGCCGGGCCTGCGTGCGCGCTGGTTGATGGCCGAGGACATCTTCCCGGTGTGCTCGCCGGCGTTGCTACGCGCGGCAAAGCCGCTGCGCCAGCCGGCGGATCTGGTGCATCACACGTTGCTGCACACCACGGCGTCGCGCGAGGACTGGCAGCTATGGCTGACCGCCGCGGGCCTGCCCACCTCGATCGCGGCGCGGCGCGGAATGAGCTTCGATCAAAGTTTCATGGCGGTGCAGGCGGCGGTGGACGGGCTCGGCGTGGCGCTCGGCCGGACCCGCTTCGTCGAGGCCGACATCGCGGCCGGGCGGCTTGTCGTGCCGTTCGACGTGGTGCTGCCGGCGGATGCGGGCTTCTACATTGTCGCGCCGGAGGAAACCGCGGACACGCCGAAGATCGCGCTGTTTCATGACTGGCTGATCGCGTCGGTGGCGCCGGGCGCGGTCGCCCCGCCGCCGGACGCGCCGCCGGTGTTCCGCTAACTGATTACCTGCGAAGAACGATCAAATTTTACTCCTGCGCGTGGCATTTGATTGTGCTGCCCGCGTATCGTGCCAAATACGATTGCCGGTCAGCGGGATACCGTAACCGAGGAGCTTATCTCGCCATTCATGTGGACCGCGAAGCTGCCAGGCGCCGGCGCGGGCCGCGATGACTGGGTCTCGGCGCGTGGACCGACGTCCGGGTCGTAGGCGCACCCCGACAACATTGCCGCGCCCAGCAGCATCGCCGCGCCCAGCACGGGCGTCATCGACAGGGTAAGGCGTCGCGTCATCGGCCACCCTCCATCACGGATCGTGGCGCGCCCGATCGACGGCCGGGGGCGACGCACGAGGCGCATGCAGTCCGGATCAAATGCGCCTATGCTCGCCGTCAATCAACCGACCGGAGGATCCCACCATGGTCATCGTCCAGATCAACTACCGCCGCCCGGACATGCCGAAGGCCGCGTGGGAGGCGCGCTACACCGACGACCGCGCCAAGCCGTTCCTCGACGTCGCCGGCCTGCAATGGAAAATCTGGCTGGACGGCGCGGATGAACGCCGCGCCGGCGGCATCTACCTGTTCGCCGACCGGGCCGCGGCCGAGGCCTACGTCAACGGCCCCATCGTCGCGCGCATGAAGGCCAACCCCGACGTCCAGGAGCTCGACATCCGCGTCTTCGACGTGCGCCAGCGCATGAGCGAGATCACCCGCGCGCCGCTGCCTGCGCTGCCGCTCGCGGCGGAGTAGCCATGCCAGCCCAACCAGCCGTAACGATCGCCCGGCTGGCGGCGTCGGAGCCGGTGTCGTTCGGTCCGCTGTCGCATTACAACAAGCTGATCGGCGACGGCGTGCTGCCGATCTTCACCGGGGTGCAGACCTGCGCGCCGGGCTACCGGACGGCGAAGCATTGGCACCCCTACGTCGAATACCTGTTCGTGCTGGAGGGCGTGCTGGAGGCCTGGGTCGAGGGCCAGGACGGCGAGCCGGCGCGGCTCAACGTCGGCGACATGATCGCGCTGCCGGCGCACACGCCGCACGTGTTCAGCAATCCGGGCCCGAACACGCTGCGTCTGCTCGGCATCCATCATTCGCCGGAGCGCGTGGTGAATCGCGTCGAGGACACCGCCACGTCGGCATGACGTAATCGGGCCCGCTATCGTCGGGCCGCTGGCTCCACCGCCGCGATCGTTTTGGTTGCCTGGATCCCGTCGGCTCAGATCCGACGCTTCGCCGATATCGACGCCACGTCGCAGCCGATACCGAGGCTGCGCGGGCGTCACGCACGAAGGTCACAGGTCGACAGGCCGCGATCTGGCGCGTTTCCGCGCGACAACCAAACCGCAGCCACGCAACGGCGACGCTGCGAAAGACTCAGCCAGATTGCCGACACGCCTTGTGATGCGCTCCCACTCGGGTACGGAGACAATCACGACGATCGGGCGACCGTAGCGGGTAACTGCCTGTGGCCCGCGCGTGTGCGTGTGATCGATCACATCACCGAAGTTCGCCTTCGTTTCTGTATCGGTCCGAGTGTCGGTGCTGACGCCAGTGTCTCCGGGCATGTGGTCATTTCGTCCACGTCGTCACCCGGACCACCGCGCGCAAGAGCCAGGACAGTGCGCCCCAATCACGCGGCGCACCGCTCACGCGGCGCGCCAGACCTCGCCGTCGCGCAACACCTTGCCCTCGCCCTCCAGCTTCAGCAGATGCGCCAGCACGTTCCGCTCGGCCGCGCGACGCAGGCGCGGGTGTACCTGGGAATACAGCGTGTCCATCAGCGTGTAGGTGTTCGCCGCCCCGGCCCCAAGCGCGGTCTCGATCGCACGCTCCCGCGCCATCCGATGATGCAGCAGCTCGCGCACCAGCTCGCGCGGGGCGGGCAGCTTCGGCCCGTGCCCGGGCAGGAACACCTCGTCGTCGCGCTCCAGCAGGATGTGCAGGCTGGCAAAATACGCTGCCATGTCGCCGTCCGGCGGACTGACTACGCTGGACGACCACGACATCACGTGGTCGGCGCTGAACACCACCTTGGACCGGTCAGCCGTATCGAGTGCGAAACACAAATGGTCCGACGCATGGCCCGGCGTGTGCAGCGCCAGCATCCCGGCGATCGTGTCGCCGTCAGCGAGCTTGATGTCCGCATCGAACGTGGCCAGGCCGCTCTCGCGAAACCCCGCAGTCGGCGCGCCTGTCGCCTCCTGCAGCGCCGCGGCGGCCCCAACATGGTCGTGATGCGTGTGACTTAACAGGATCAGCGCCACCTGACCGCCGGTCACGCGCATCACCGCCTCGACATGCGCGGGATCGTCCGGACCCGGATCGAGCACCACCAGACCCTCGGTGGTGTCGATCAAATAGGTGTTGGTGCCGTGATAGGTCATCGGCCCGGGATTCGCCGCCACCACACGGCTGATGCCTGGCAGCACCGCCTGCAGCACATCACGCTCCGGTTCCGGCTCGGTCAGGAAGGGCATCGTGTCCTCATTGTCCTCGCTCGCAAACGCAGCATAACCACCGCGCCGCCAATGTCACCCGCCAGCGCCATCGCGGGTAGGAAGCAAGGACGGGGCTCCGCCCCGGACCCCGCCAAGGGGCTCTGCCCCTTGGATCCCCGCCAAGGGCCGCTGCCTCTGGTGGGGGTCCAGGGGGCAAAGCCCCCTGGCGGGTTTCAGGGCGGAGCCCTGACCTTGCTTCCGTCCCCCGATGGCGCGAGCTCGGCGGCGCGGCGGAGGCGTTCGCGGTGCCAGTTGTAGATGCCGGCGCCGACCAGGACGCCGGCGCCGAGCAGCGTGGACCAGCTTGGGATTTCGGCGAACACCAACAGACCGAAGAAACCGCCGAACGGCAGCATGGTATATTCATAGGGCGCGAGTGCCGAGACCGGTGCAAGGGCGTAACCGCGTGCGAACACCCAGTGGCCGAGTCCGTTGGCCAGGCCGACCAGCACCAGCGCCGACCAGGTGAACAGGCTGGGCGCGCCGGCGGGCGGATAGAACGGCAGCATGAGGCAGCCGGCGAACATGTGCGAGATCAGCAGCCAGACCGCGAGGCACGGCGCCGTCTCGGTCGTCGCCAGCATCCGCGTCATGATGCGGGTGAGTGCCATGACCACGATGCCGACCAGCAGCAGCGGCACCACCGGCTTCCACATCTCGCCTTCCGGCTGCAGCATGATCAGCACGCCGCCGAAACCGGTGAGCGTGGACATCAGGCGGCGCCAGCGGATGCGCTCGCCGAGCATCGGCACGGCCATCAGCGTCATCATCAGCGGGGCGGTGAAGCCGATGGCGTAGGTGTCCGCCAGGCTCATGGTGCGCCAGGAGATATACCAGGTGAGCGAAACGAACGACGACAGCCCGGCGCGCAACAGCACCATGCCCCAGCGCCTGGGGACCAGCATGCGCCAGGGCTTTGGCACCGGCTGGGCCAGCGCCAGGCCCGCGATTCCCAGCGCGCCGAACACGCCGCGCCCGATCATCGCGCCGGACACACCGGCCTCGGGCAGCACCAGCTTCGTTGCGACGTCGCCGACCGTCAGCAGGAAATAGGCGAGGACGACGAAGCCGATGCCGCGCAGCGTGTCGCTGGCGGTGTCGGTCAGGGCGACTGGCGCGGCAAGGACCGAGCCAGCACTTGCGACAGTGTGAGAGGTCCGGGCCAGGATGGAGGGTGATGGGTCGGACACGCGCTCGGGTCAGGCAAGCGTTGCTTCGGCCGACATGCACACCGCGCCCTGCTGGTCGCGGCTTTCCAGATGCAGTCCGCCACCCTGCTCCCACGCCAGCAGGGTCAGCTTGTTCTGATGGAACGCCGGCCGGCGGCCGCGATAGGCGAAGCTGGCGATGCGCGCACCCGGCGAGTGGCGCCGCACCATGTCGGCAAGCCAGGTCGCCTGCAGCGGCCCATGCACGACGATGCCGGGGTAGCCCTCATGGTGCATGGTGAAGTCGAGATCGTAATGAATGCGGTGCGCGTTGCCGATCAGCGCCGAGTAACGGAACAGCAGCACGGTGTTCGGATCGACGACGCGCGACACCGCGCCGGCTTGCGGCGGCGGCGCGGGGTCGGCCGGCTTCACCGCGGCGCCCTCGGCGCTGCGATAGACGATGTCCTGCTCTTCCTCGATCGCCGCGCCGTCGGGACCGCTGATGCGATGCCCCACCGTAACGAACACCAGCCGCCCCGACGCGCCTGACTTCTCCTCGATCTTCAGGATCGTGCCGACGCGCGTGACGGGCTGGCCGGCATGCAGTGGTGCCAGAAAGCGCACCCGCCCGCCGGCCCACATGCGTCGCGGCAGATCGTGCACCGGTGGCATGAACCCGCCCCGCTTCGGATGGCCGTCCTCACCCAGCCCGTGCGCAGGCGTCCACTCCTGGAACAACATCCAGTGGCCGAGCGGCGGCAGCAATCCGCTGGGGGCGAACTCCTCCTCGGGGATGTCCAGCGTGGCGGCGAGGCCGCGGATCAGCGGCGGCCAGACCGTGTCGGTGGCGGTCTCAGTCTTGCCGACATGATCCTGGTAGGGCATCGGGATGCTGCTCCGCTCAACGGTATCGCATGCTTGCCTTGCCGTCGCGCCGCCGGCAAGCGGGTCGGTCCGCAGTCCGCTCAGCGCGTCAACCGGCGGCGGGCGGCGCCGATGCAAACACCTGCGGCGCCAGCAGGAACAACGCGGCGATCGCGGCCCAGGCAAGCAGTAGGGACGACAGGGTGAACGCCGCGTTCCACACCGTGCTGACGGTCCATGGCGCGACGCCGGCCCAGCGCGCGGTGGTGATGGCGCTGGCCGACATCGGGGTCATGCCGACGCCGAGCCCCCAGCTCAGCATGAATGCGAAGGCAAGCACGGCGGGCGGCACCCCGAGCGCGGCGGGATCGGGCACGGCGGCGCCGAGCAGGGCGACCACCGCGACGGGATTGAGGCCGATCTGCCCGCTCGCGATCAGCACCACCGGCACTAGCAGCGGCAGCGCGAGCGGCGGCAACCAGGCAAGCAGCGGCGCCAGCCCCGCGGCGGGAAACGCACCGGCGAGCGCGAAGGCCATGAACCCCGAGGCGGCGAGCACCGTCGCCTCGGCGCGAAAGCCAGGGATGCGCTGGCGGAAGCGGGCCAGCCGGCGACCCAGCATCGGCAGGATCAGCCGCGGCTGCTGGTGACGCAGCTGCACCAGCAGCCACGCGATGGCGACGCTCGGGACCACCAGCGTGACCGCGGTCACCAGGGTAATCCGGGCGCCGCGACTGAGGCCCTCGGCCAGCAGCATCACCAGCCCGACGAGCGCAATGATGCGGAAGTGGATCGACCAGGGATCGGTGGCGCCCGACCGCGTGCCGGGGGGCGTCGCGCCGGATGGCGCGCTGGACAGTGGC
>PLXO01000365.1 GCA_003151425.1 Acetobacteraceae bacterium | reverse complement strand
GGTGAGTTGCGAAAGTCGGGCTAGCGTCCGGCCGCAGCCGGCGTGGTCAGTCGAAACCGTAGGTCAGGTCCCCGTCCGCCACGCCGACTCGCACGCCCAAGATCGGGCTGCCTTCCAGCATGCGGTTCAGGAAAGCGCCACTGATCGCCGGCAGCATGGTGTTGGTCAGGATCGCGTCGACCATCCGCCCGCCGCTCTCCGGCTCGTTGCAGCGGCTGGCGATCAGATTCACCACCTCCTCGTCGTAGGTGAACGGCACCTTGTGGTGCTCGCCGATGCGCGTCGCGATGCGGCCGAGTTGCAGGCGGATGATGTCGCGCATGACCGCGTCGCTCAGCGGATAGTATGGGATCACGATCAGCCGCCCCAGTAGCGCCGGTGGGAACACCTTCAGCAGCGGCGCGCGCAACGCCTTGGCGACCTCCTCCGGGTCCGGCATCAGCTCGGGATCGTTGCACATCGACATGATCAGCTCGGTGCCGACGTTCGAGGTCAGCAGGATCAGCGTGTTTTTGAAGTCGATGAGCCGCCCCTCGCCGTCCTCCATCCTGCCCTTGTCGAACACCTGAAAGAAGATCTCGTGCACGTCGGAGTGCGCCTTCTCGACCTCGTCCAGCAGCACCACCGAATACGGCTTGCGGCGCACCGCCTCGGTCAGCACGCCGCCCTCGCCGTAGCCGACGTAGCCGGGCGGTGCGCCCTTCAGGGTCGAGACGGTGTGCGCCTCCTGGAATTCGCTCATGTTGATGGTGATCAGGTTCTGCTCGCCGCCGTACAGCGTCTCGGCGAGCGCCAGCGCCGTCTCGGTCTTGCCAACGCCGGACGGGCCACACAGCATGAACACGCCAATCGGCTTCGATGGATTGTCGAGTCCGGCGCGGGAGGTCTGCACCCGCTTGGCGATGATCTCCAGGCCGTGGTCTTGGCCGATCACGCGGCGTCGCAGTGTCTTTGCCATGTCCAGCACGGCCTGGACCTCGTTCTTTACCATCCGGCCGACCGGGATACCGGTCCAGTCGCCGACCACCGCGGCGACCGCCTGCTCGTCCACGCTCGGCAGGATCAGCGGCGACTCTCCCTGGTGCGCGGTCAGCTCGGCCTGCAACGCCCTCAATTCGGCCAGCATCGCGCCGCGATCGGCGACCGACAGCGTCCCACCCCCAGCTTCGGCCGCTGTTGCACCGACCTCCGTTGCATTGAGCCCAGGCGCATTGGCCCCGGGCGCGGTGGCCCCCGTCGCAGTGGTTCCGGTCGCACTGGCCCCCGTCGCACTGGCCTCCGTCGCAGTGGTCCCGGTCGCATGAGGATCAATCGGGGCGGCGCCCTCGCGCAGCACGGCGCGCAGCGACAACACCTTGTCGACCAGCGCCTTCTCCGCGCCCCAGCGTTGCTCCAGCTCGAAGAGCCGCGCGCGCTCCGCGGCCACCGCCGTCTGCGCGGACGCCTCGCGCGATTCCGCATCGATGCCGATCGCGGTTTCGCGGGCGATGATCTCCAGCTCGGTCTCCAGTGCCTGGATGCGCCGGCGGCAGTCGTCCACCTCGGGCGGCACTGCATGCTGGCTCACCGCGACGCGCGCGGCGGCGGTGTCCAGCAGGCTGACCGCCTTGTCGGGCAACTGGCGCGCCGGAATGTAGCGATGCGACAGCCGCACCGCCGCCTCGATCGCCTCGTCCAGGATCACCACCCGGTGATGCTTCTCCAGCGGCGCGGCGATGCCGCGCATCATCAGGATCGCCTTCTCCTCGCTCGGCTCGTCGACCTGCACGACCTGGAAGCGGCGGGTGAGCGCAGGATCCTTCTCGAAGTATTTCTTGTATTCGGCCCAGGTGGTCGCCGCGACGGTGCGCAGCGTGCCGCGGGCCAGCGCGGGCTTCAGCAGGTTGGCGGCATCGCCGGTGCCGGCCGCGCCGCCGGCGCCGATCAGCGTGTGCGCCTCGTCGATGAACAGGATGATCGGCTTGGGCGAGGACTGCACCTCCTCGATCACCTGGCGCAGCCGGTTCTCGAACTCGCCCTTCATGCTGGCGCCCGCCTGCAGCAGGCCGATATCGAGCGTGCGCAGGCTGACGTCCCGCAGCGCCGGCGGCACGTCGCCCGCGACGATGCGCAGCGCGAAGCCCTCCACGACAGCCGTCTTGCCGACGCCGGCCTCGCCGGTCAGGATCGGATTGTTCTGCCGCCGGCGCATCAGCACGTCCACCACCTGGCGGATTTCCTGGTCGCGCCCGACGATCGGATCGAGCTCGCCGTTGCGCGCCCGTTCCGTCAGGTCGACGGAGAACTGCTTCAGCGCCTCCTGCTTGCCCATCTGCGCCGGCGCCATCGCCCCGCTCGCCTCGCCGGGCACGCCAGGCGCGCCGAAATGCGAGCCATCGGCGGCGATCAGACCGGCTTCCGGCGAGTTGGCCAGGATCTTGGTGAAGTCGTCGGCCAGCGCGTCCGCCTTCACCTGCTGGAACTGCCGGCTGATCGCATAGAGAGCGTTGCGCAAGGTCGGCGTGTTCAGGCAGCCCAACAGAAGGTGACCGGTGCGCACCTGGGATTCGCCGAACATCAGCGTGCCGAACACCCAGCCGCGCTCGACCGCCTCATCGATTTGCGGCGACAGATCGGAGATCGAGGTGGCGCCGCGCGGCAGCTTGTCCAGCGCGGCGGTGAAATCGGCGGCGAGCTTGGACGGGTCCAGCTCGTAGTGCCGGATGATACGGTGCAGGTCGGAATCCTGTACCTGAAGGATCTGGTGCAGCCAGTGCACCAGTTCGACATAGGCGTTGCCACGCAGTTTGCAAAACACCGTGGCGCCCTCGATCGCCTTGTAGGCGATCGGGTTCAACTTGCCGAACGCAGCGGTGCGGCTGATCTCTGTCATACGGCTGGCTCCGGATTGGCCACGCGGTGATCCGCGGCGAGGGAAGACGTCCCAGGGGAAGAGGTCCCAGGGGAAGAGGTCTTGGAATCGATCCGACTCGCCATGCTGTCGGCGCTCGCATCGAGAAACAGGTCCGCGGCATCGGCGGTCGCGTTGCGCGGCATCAGCCACGTGGTCCAGCCGAGCTGCCCCTCGCGGCCGAGGCAGATCGGCGGCACCTGCTCGCGCCGCAGGATCAGGTTCACGTCCCAGATCAGTGTATCACCGACATAATTTCGCACAATCGGGATCAGCCGGTGAAAGCTGCGCCCGCCGGGCAGCAGGCGGCGGTAGTCGGCGAGATCGAGCGGGCCCATCACGATGCGGAACTTGTGCTGACGGCTCCACACCCGTCCGCCAAGCAAGGCGGTGCGGCCCAGCGCGGCGGTGCGCGGCGTGGAGCCGAGCCGCGTCCAGTCCGCCTCGGGCAGCGCGAGCCAGGTGCCGACGAAGCATTCGACCCGCACCGGCACATCGAAGAAAGCGGAGAGGATGGACGACAATCCCTCGGCATGCCGTGTCTGGCAGGAGAAATGGCCGGCGAAGTGCAGCTTGGTCAGGTCCGGCATCGCGTCGCGGTCGCGCAGACTGTCCATCCCCAGGCCCATCAGTGCGCCGACATACAGCGCGAACCGATCGTCCTCGGGCCGGTCGAAGCTGACCGTCGGCCGCGAATTCGCCCAGGCGCGGTAGAACAGCGACAGCGCGCGGTGGTGGAAGATGTCGGCGAAGCGCTGGAAGCTGGTGTCCCGATAGTTGCGCGTCCGGTCGCGCGCATATTCGGTCAGGTGCATGGGCAGCGGGCCGTCCGGACCGAACAGCCCGAAGAAATGCACCAACAGCCGCGCCGGGTTGCCGTCCTGTTCGCCGTCCCAGCCGGCCAGCGTGGCGGGGGCGAATTCGACCGTGGGAACCTGCGCCAGCCGAACCGCGTCCTGCGCCGGGCGGACCGAGCGGCCGAAACGCGGACGATCCCGGTACAGCGCCTCCAACCGGCGCATCGCCTGATAGAAATTCCAGTCCCAAGGTGCGGCGGCGAAATCCGCGTGCAGCTCCGGCGCGCGCCCGGGTGGCACAGCCGCGTGGGCCGGTATGCCCTCGCGGGACGGCGCGGCCCCATGCGGCGCGTCGTCCTGCGGTGCATCTGGGGCGACAAGCTCGCTCGCGTCCATGGTCACGCTGCTCCCTCGCCGGTCACAGGCCCATCTTGGTCACAAGCCCCACCTTGATCACAAGACTGCGCGCTGGCCGAGACGCATCGGCCACCGGATCATCTCGCCCCGTTCCGGGTTCACCAGTACGGTCTCGGTGAACGCGTTGATGGAAACATATTTGGCGAAGAAGCGATCCAGCACGGCAGCCAGCACGATGCCGCCGGCCCCGCCGAACGGCGCCTCGTCGATCGTCAGCGTCAGTTGCAGACCGCGACCGACCGCGATCGGGCCGGCACCGGGGATCCGCCGCACGATTGGATGGCAGGCGACCGAGGACAAGCCCTCGAGCTGGCGCGCGGCCACCGAGGTCGACGACGGCACGTAGAGTCGCAGCAGCTCGCGCAGCGCCGCGGCCCCGCGCACCGCATCGGTATCGACCAGGCTCAGGTAGTTGAGGCCGAGATGGCTGATGAAGCGCCACGCATAATCGCCGTCGCTGCGACACGGTCGCGGCGCGACGGGACCCACCAGGCACCGTATGGAGGCCACCGGCGCGCTGATCGCGATGGTGAAGTCGGTGTGCTGCTTGCCCACCGGCATCGACAGCGGCAAGTCCCGGTTGGTGCACATCAGATCGAGGCCGAGCTGGCGCAACCCCGGCGGATAGGGCGCATGATCCGCATCGACCAGGGAGATGAAGGCCTCGTGGCCGATATAGCTCGATCGCGGTCCCCGCTGGCGGGCGCGCGAGGATAGCTGCCGCGGCACACGGTGCAGCTCGTAATAGGCCCGGTGCTCGGGGTTGCGGCTGAGATCGTTGGCCGCGTAGAACGGCAGGAAGGGCTGTGGCGTGCCGCCATCGGCGGCGTATCCCTCGACGGCGGTGACGCTGAACACCTCGTAATCGAGCGGGCGCATGCGGTCAGCCACGATCTGCAGCTCGGCTTCGCGGCCGGACAGGTTGATGCGGTCGCTGCGCTTGGGAAACAGATTGACCGCCGGCGTGCAGAACAGCGCGAACTGGTCGGGGCCAAACGCGCTCGCAAGTGCCGGCTCGCTGCGGTTTAGCAGCAGCAGGATCTCGAGCTCCTTGCCGGCGCAGCGCATCACCGGACGCTCGAGCCCGCCGAGCTCGACGAACAGGAACCGCTCCGGCATCGCATAGTATTCCTGCAACAGCCGGTAGCCGTCGAACGACGGCGGCACGCGCGGCAGCAGCGCCTCCTCGGGGTCAAAGCCGAGGGCGCGGATCGCACCGTCCGGCAGTCGCTCCTGCCACGGCAGCGGCCGCTCGGTCGGGCGCACATAGGCGGCAGCCAGGTTCGCCAGCAACTGCTCGTACAGCCGCACCCGCGCTCCCTCGGGCCCCGCGAGGAACAGCGCCAGCCGATCGAGCGCCAGCTTGGCGAACGGTGCCTCCCCGGTGGTGCGCAGCCGGATGCGGATCGCCGCGCGCACGCCGCGCTGCTCAGGCAGGCCGAGTGCCGCGACCGCGCCAGGGGAGGCGATGTATTCAGCGTCGACGATCTCGATCGGCAGCAACTGGACTTCGTGACCGGTGCGGAATTCGCAGTTGGTCTGGTCCTCGGTGCCGAGCAGGCTGCGCAGTTCCGTGCCCGCCGGCAGGATCGCCCCCTGCGGCGTGCTGCGCAGCGTCTGCTCGGGGTTGAACTGGACCACGGCCATCGACGGGGTCGGCGCCATGTAGTGCGGATAGACCATCTGCAGCAGCGACTGCGTGAAGGTCGGGAACTCCGCCTCCATCTTGAGCTGCACGCGCGCAGTCAGAAACGCGAATCCCTCCAGCAGCCGCTCGACGTACGGATCGGCGACCTCAAGGCTGCCAAGGCCGAGCCGCTCGGCGACTTTCGGATAGAGGCGCGCGAATTCGCTGCCCACCTCGCGGGCAAAAGCCAGCTCGGATTCGTAAAGGCGCAGCAGCCGAGGGTCCATCAGCCGCGTGCCCTGGTGTCGGTCACCACCGCCATCCGGGTTTCGAGCTCGATCATCGTCTCGAGAAACAACTGCTGCGGCACGGGCTGTGCCCACAGCTCGCCATGAATCTCGAAGGTGATCGCTGCGGTAGGCTCGTTGTCCTTCGGCGGACGCAGCCGCACCTTCAGCGAGTCCGACCGGATGCGCGGTTCGAAGGCGCGGATCGCGTCAACGATTCCCGCCTCCAGACCGCCAAGCTTGCGCGTCGTGCCGATCAGGCCGGCAAAGCTTGGGATGCCGAAATTGATCGTCGACTTCGCCGCCAGCGGCGCGCCGGCCAGATCGTCGGTCGCCACGAGGTTGGTGGTGTTCAGCAGCCAGGCGAGATCGCGCAGCACCGCCCGGCGAAGCTGCTGCATGCTGAGCGTCTGCTGATCGAGGGTCTCGCGCCGGCGCTCCGGGGCGTCGTCGGTCAGCCGATCCAGCAATGACGGCTGTAGTCGCTCTCGGCTGGCGAGCTCGACCATGGCTCAGACCGCAGCATCATCCGGGGCGCGGAATGCGATCCGTCGTATGTCCATCAACGCGAAGTCCGCGGCGTCGGTGGTCAGCATGCGCTGACCGAGTCCGAGGAACCACGCGCCGTTTTCCCGCCACTCGGTTCGTCGTGCCAGGGCCAGCGTGGCATCTTCCGCCAGTTCCGAGCCAGGGTAGCGCGTCGGCACGAAGCCGTACGACTCGCCGCCGTTGGTCCAGACAAAATGCGCCGGCATCCAGACCTGATCCCGCAGGTCCGCCGGTGGCTCGATGTCGAGCACGCGCATGCGATGGAACGGGACCCAATAGTATTTGCCGTCGACCATCGCTTCCAGCATCGGCCCCAGCCGTGCATCGGCGTCGGCGATCCATTCGAAGTCCTGCCCGTCGATGCTACCGCTGACGGCAGGTGCCTGCTCGAAGGCGTCGTCCCGCAGACGCGCGGCCTCGTCGGGCTTGCCGGAAGCGAGCACGCGGTTCGCCTCGACCAGCAGCGACATCCATGGTTCCGGGTCGGCGAAGATGGTCGGGGTGCGGGCGCCTGCGAATACCCTTTTTCGCAGCAGCTCGCAGTGGATCGTGGCGCGATAAGCCTGCGCCATCGGCAGCGTGATAGGGTCGAGTTCCGACACGGCGACAAGCTGAGTCACCGCGCGCTCCCATTCGCCGAACACGCAGAACATCTGAAAGAGGAAGGTGCGCAAGGCCACATCGCGTGGCGCCTTGCGCACCTCCTGCTTCAACTGCTCCAGTGCGGCACGGGGGTCGCCCTCTCGAAGGACGTCCTTGGCTGTCAAGCTGCCGGTCCCGACCACATCACCGTCAGGTCACAGCGCCGTCGTGCTGTGGTCCTGGATGTTCTTGACCATGTTCCAGCCGCCGGGGATCGGCTTGTCCAGCGAGCCGTCCGGCTTCTGCTGGCAGTAGCGGATAAAAATGCCGCCGTAGGCGAACGTGACGGTCTCCTTCGGCGACTCATCGTCGTGACTCCAAGAGATGGTCTTGACACCCACCAGCTTGAAGTCAAAGCGCAGGAAGACCACGCCCGCCGCCATGCCGCCGGCGCTTTTGCGCAGCGCCAGGGTCACCTGCTTGAACGCGGTGCCCGAGCAGGACATGTCGAACAGGATCGGTGATGCCTTGTCGATCTTGCGGGTGATCGAGAACGGGTTGAACGTGACCTTGCCCGCACCAAGGCCGGTGCTTTGGCTGCCGATGTTCAGCACCTGCTCGATATCGAAGCTGTAGTCCTCGAGCTCGAACAATTGCTGGGCCGACGCCCAGGGTTTCAGGTCGCTCGCCAGCTCCTCGGTGTTCTTGCTCATGTCCACCTGGGATTCCGCACTGAGCGGCGCGCCGGTGTAGGGTTGGAAGCAGACATAGGAGTCGATTGCCATGGTGTCGGTTCTTTCTGCTGGATGTGGCTAGGACAAGTCTAACTGGGCCCCCGCCCGGTACTGGGTTATTTCGGCATCCGCGAGACGAGCCGAAGCGACACGGTGAGTCCCTCGAGCTGGTAGTGCGGCTTAAGGAAGAACTTCGCGCTGTAGTAGCCCGGGTTTTCCTCATTGGCCTCGACCACGACCAGGCCCTCTGCCAACGGATGGGTCGCCTTCCACTCCTCCGAGGACGTATCGGGCGCGCCGTCGACGTAACGGTTGAGCCAAGTCTGCAGCCAGCCCTGGAGCTGCCCCATCGTCATGGTGCTGCCGATCTTGTCGCGCACCATGCATTTCAGATAGTGCGCGAAGCGGCAGCTCGCGAACAGGTAGGGCAGCCGCGCCGCGAGGTTGGCGTTCGCGGTTGCCGCCGGATCGTCGTATTCCTGCGGCTTCTGCAGCGACTGCGCGCCAATGAATGCCGCGAAGTCCGAGTTCTTCTTGTGGATCAGCGGCATGAAGCCGTTCTTCGCCAGTTCGGCTTCGCGCCGGTCGCTGATCGCGATTTCGGTCGGGCACTTCATCGCGACACCGCCGTCGTCGGTCGGGAAGGTAAAGGCCGGCAGGCCCTCGACCGCGCCGCCGCTTTCGATGCCACGGATGCGCGATGTCCAGCCATACAGCTTGTGCGCGCGGGTGATGTTGGTGCCCATCGCGTAGGCCGCGTTGGCCCAGCAGAACTTGCTGCTGTCCGCGCCCTCGGTGTCTTCCTCGAAGTGGAACTCCTCCACGGGCTCGGTCTTCTCGCCGTACGGCAGGCGAGCCAGGAAGCGTGGCATGCACAGACCGAGATAGCGCGCATCCTCACTCTCGCGCAGCGACTGCCAGGCGGCGTATTCCGGCGTCTGGAAGATCTTCGTCAGGTCGCGCGGGTTCGCCAGTTCGCTCCAGCTTTCCATCTGCAGCACGCCCGGCGCGGTCGAGGCGATAAACGGCGCGTGCGCCGCGGCCGCCACCTGCGACATGTCGCCCAGCAACTGTACGTCCTGCGGGCTGTGGTCGAAATAGAAGTCGCCGAGCAGCAGGCCGTACGGCGCACCACCGAACTGGCCGTACTCTTCCTCGTACAGCTTCTTGAAGATCGGGCTCTGGTCCCATGCGGTGCCGCGGAATTTCTTCAGCGTCCGCCCGAGATCCTTCTTCGAAATGTTGAGCACGCGAAGCTTGAGGCTCTCGTCGGTCTCGGTGTTGTTGACGAGATGGTGCAGTCCGCGCCAAGCGGCTTCCAGTGCCTGGAAATCCTCGGTGTGCATGATCACGTTGATCTGCTCAGTCAGCTTGGCGTCGAGCGCGGCGATGATCGCCTCGATGCTGCGCAGAGAGTCGCCCGAGATCAACTGCGTGTTGGACAGCGCCTGCTGCGCCAACGTCTGCACCGCGGCCTCGACCGCGGCGCGCGCATTGTCGGTCTTCGGCTTGAACTCACGGTTCAGGAGGGAGGTGAATTCGCTCGTCTCCCGCGTCATTACGCCGGCGGCCGGAGCGGCCGCGCCAACTTCTGTCCCCGACATCGCTCATTCCTCTCCGCTATTGGCCGGGGCATCCGGATTCGGCGCCGCGGCGAGTGTCTGCAGCATGGCCGGATCGTTCAGCACCTTGGTGATCAGGTCCTCGGCGCCGCTCTTGCCGTCCATGTAGGTTAGCAGGTTCGACAACTGCGTGCGTGCCTCGAGCAGCTTGTTCAGCGCGTCGACTTTGCGCGCCACGGCCGCCGGCGAGAAGTCGTCCATGCTCTCGAAGGTGATGTCGACGGCCACGTTGCCTTCGCCGGTCAGCGTGTTGGGGACCATGAAGGCCACCCGCGGCTTCATCGCCTTCATACGGGCGTCGAAATTGTCGACGTCGATCTCCAGGAATTTCCGATCGGCGACCGCGGCCAACGGCTCCACCGGCTTGCCGGAGAGGTCGGCCATGACGCCAACCACGAAGGGCAGCTGCACCTTCTTCTCCGATCCGTAGGTTTCCACGTCGTACTCGATCTGCACGCGCGGCGCCCGGTTGCGGGCTATGAACTTCTGACTGCTCGCTTTGGCCACGGTCTGCCTCGCTTGGTAATGGGTTTCACGCTGCTTATCGCACAGCCCCGGCCGGCAGGGGTGTGATGAAATTCACGCATGGTCCGGTCATTCGTCTACTCTACTGATCGCGATCACCGACGACATTGCGCGCCTGTGACAGCCCGTCCGGGGCCAGTTCGCGCACAATATCAAGGAAACTCTTGTCGGCAAGACCGCGCGCACGCTCGATCAGCATTGGCAGCGGACTGGCCGGCTCGAAACGCTGATAGTAGCGGACGCACAGGTCCAGCAACCGTATCGCGTCGGCCCGCGTGGTGATTTCGGTCAAGCTGGCGGCGGTGACGGCGGTCGAGCGGCGTGCGGTCGGTGCCCCACCAGCCTCGGGCGCCCCCGCCCCACCCGTTCCCGCACCGTCTTCCGCTGACGCGTCGGCGGCCTCGGTCGTGTCCGGCGCGGCATCTTCCGCCGGGGCATACCGCGCGATCGTGCGCGCGATATCCTTCAGCAGCTTGATGAATTCCTCGAAATCCGGCCCGGTGCCATAACCGGCACGCGTGTCGAACGTCGAGGACATGGCTGTGGCCGACGCCGCGGCCGACGCCGCGGCGGCGCGCAAGGTCTCGAGCCGCGCCCGATCGCTGTCCATGAAGGCGGCGCGGATCGTCGTCTCGCTGGGCTTGTCGTCGGCACTGCTTTCGATCGTGCCGTTGGCAATCCCGACGTCGCGCCAGGAGTATTGCCCGACCCGGGGCGAACTGGCCAACGGCAGGACGCGGACATACCGTAGCACGTCCCCCGGATGGGCCAGCCGCAGCAACGCGTTGGCGCGCAACGTCGGATCGTTGTCTTCCTCGGGATCGAGCTGCGGGTGAATCTCGTCCCACCGCGCGTCCAGCAACTGCTGTGTCATCGACACCACATCGGCGAATGCCGGCAGACCGGAAAGATGCAGGCGGGCAACGGCGAACTGCGTCAGCACCCGCAGATCGCGGGTCCGTTCCAGCAGCGCGCCGGCCTGCTTGTCGACCTCTTTCCAGTCCGGCTCCTCCGCCGGGATGATGGTGCCGCCGTATTGCTGCTCGGGCTTGCCCTGCGCGGCCCGCTCCAGCGCGCCAAAGTCGGCGTCGAATTCGAGATTGGGACCGGCGGGCGAGTCCTCGGAGACCACACCCAGCAGCGACCCTGCATCTAGCGGCGGCATGTCATGCGCACCCATGGGAGCGCAACGTCGCACTTGAATCGCACCGAAGCCTCCCTCATCCCCACTCATGCGGCCGTGCGCGCTTTTGCTTCGCCGGTAGACCGCCTGTCCGAAGCCAATGCTCGCGCAACGGCTTGCAAAAGTCCAGGACGATAATTGTCGGAGGTTTTTCCAGGGTCAAGAGCGCCAGTTTTCGCCGTCGTCTGCGGCCCCGCCAGTGCCCCGCCGACGCGGTTTCCAGTGCCCTGCCGATGCGGTTTGCGGTGTCCTGCCGATGCGGTGCCCAGTGTCCTGCCGATGCGGTGCCCAGTGTCCTGCCGCCGCAGCCTGCTGCCACCCACGGCGAACGCAGTCGATGCGCACGCCACGGAAAGCCGACAACCCATGTCCCCGCTGCCGCCGCTCTGCCTTGGCAACGGGCCGCGTTATCGCGACGCTAGCCGGGGCCATCGGCCTCCCGCGCCTCGATCACCACTGCGGTGACGTTGTCGTTGGTTTGCCGCGCCACGGCCGCCGCGATCAGGCCCCGCGCCGGGTCTTCGTCGGCCCCGCCAAGCACGGCGGCGATCTCCTCCTGCGGCACCGATTTGGAGAGGCCGTCGCTGCACAGCAAAATGCGCTCGCCCGGGCGGAGCTGATCGGTCACCTTGTCGAGCGCAAACTCATCCGCGTCGCCCGCGCCGACCGCACGGGTGACGATATTGGCATGCGGGTGGCTCTCCGCCGCTTCCGGGGCGAGCTGACCGGCATCCACCAGCTCCTGCACCAGGCTGTGGTCGCGGGTGATCTGCGACAGCCTCCCTCCGCTTAGCAGGTAGGCGCGTGAATCGCCGGCCCACAGGCAGGCAAAATGACTACCGCGCGCGCATACGATCACCGCCGTGGAGGCGATGATAACCTCGGGTCCGCGGGATGCCGCCTCCGCCAGCAGCGCCTCGTGCACCGCGCCGATGCGGCTGCGGATCTCATTCAGCGCATCGACCGCGCCGAGCCCGGGCGGAATCGTCCCCAGCGCCTCGGCGATCATGGCGGAAGCGACCTCGCCGGCGTCATGGCCGCCGGCACCGTCGGCGACCGCCCACACACCGAGGTCCGGACGGTCGACAAACGCGTCCTCGTTATGCGAGCGGGTCGGCCCAGTGTCGCTAGCGGACCATGAGTGCAGCACCACAGTCATGCCTCCTCCTGCGCCGGCGCGCCCGGGCCGAGCCCCGTGCCCAACCCCGGCCCGAGCCCCGTGCCGAGCCCCGGGCCGAACCCCGCCCCGGGCTCCGCTCCGAGCATCGTCGCGAACTGGACCGCGTCGGGCAACCCCGGGAGTGCCAGCCGCATCGCCGGCACGCGCGGCCCGCCGACGGTCCACCATTCGCTGGACCTTGGCGCCTCGGCTGCATCGCTGGCCCGAAGCTGCGGCAGGCGCCGCACCACCTGATCGGGCGTCGCATCTTCGTCCAGCGCGGCGCGGCCGGCGGTCTCGCAGGCATCCAGCCAGGGTTCGGCAATGTCGGATCGGGGTACACCACGACCGGGCGGAAGCACCGCGGCCAGGGTCAGCGGGTAATACCGCCCCACCCGGTCGACGCTCGGCATCAGCAGGCCGAGCACCGCGCCCGCGCCGCACATCCCGCCCGGCAGTACGAAACGCCATACCGGCGATTCGAGAAACGCCGGAAGCCAGGCATCGCCCAAGCGTTCCTGGCTGCCCGCCATCGCTTGTTGCAGCCAGGCGTCCCAGGGGCGGACGAAGCTGCCGGGCAATCCAAGTTGGACGAAGTCGCCGCGCGCCGGCAGCTTGCCGAACAGGCCGGCGTCGGCCGTCCAGGCGGCCCCGGAGGTGATCATCGCGATGCGTCCGCGACGGCGGCATGCTCCGCGGCGGCGGTCTGATCGTGGCCGCACGTTCTGACCATGCTACGGCGCCGGATACCTCGATGCTCCAAGCGATGCGCTCTCCCTGGTGCCGCGCGCCCTGGTGCCGCCCGATTATGCGAGCGGGCCCGATACGCCAGCAAGTCGTATCGCATCGGACCACCGATCGCCAAGGCCGCTCGTGCGCCGGGCGGGCGGGACCTGTGAAACAAATCTCACCTTTTGGCGAGGTGCGTGGTATAGTAAAAAGAAGATCGACCGCGACCGCTCGTAGAAGACAGGAGCGCGTGGCCGATATTGCACGGAACGACCACCATCAAAGAGAGGAAAGTCGCAATGCGCGCTGCCATTTTTTCGCTTATCGCTGCCCCACTGGTGCTGACTGCACTGCCGGCGGCAGCGCAAAGCAACCCGTCTTCCGACCAGATCATCCAGTCGCTGAAACCGACTGGCAACCTGCTGGGGGGCGGCACGCGTGGGATTCGCGTGGCCAATCCGAATGCGACCCAGGACACCCCACAGGCGTCGGCCTCGGGCGCGACAGCGGCCGCGGCACCGGCACCGGCAATGCGGGCGCCCCGTCCGACCCGCACCGCGTCCGCGGCGGCGCCAGCCCCCGTGGCGGACGCGCCCTCCGTGAGCCTGTCGGTACAGTTCGCCTCCGGCTCGGCCGATCTCACGCCGGAAGCACGCCAGACGCTCGACCAGCTCGGCAAGGCATTGTCCAGCAGCGACCTGGCGCAATACCGCTTCCGCATCGAAGGCCATACCGACACGGTGGGTGCGGCGAGCGCCAACAAAACGCTGTCACAGCAGCGCGCCGAGACCGTGGCCGCCTATCTGCAAGGTAAATTCGGCGTGAGCATGGACCGGCTCCAGACCATCGGCATGGGCGAGGACGGACTGCTGGTGCCCACGCCGCCCAACACCGCCAACGAGAAGAACCGCCGGGTGAACGTCGTCAACCTCGGCGCCTGATCGGCCCCTGGCTCGCTACGCCCGTCCGCTGATGCGTGACGACGACGCGACGATCCGCGTCACGCCCGGCGGTCTGCCGCGCCAAAACCGCTTCCTGCCTGCGCTGGTGGGCGGCGGCATGGCACTCCTTTTGGTGGGTGCCGGGCTCACCGGCTGGATGCTCTGGACGCGGCCGGCCGCACCGCCGGCCGCGGCACCACAGGTGATTGCGCCGCCGCAAGCAATTGCGCCGCCCCCGTCTGCCCCGGCGATGCCCCCGGCACAGGAGTTCCCCATCGAGACCGCCGATGAGGCAATGATTCTCGGGCATGTCGCTGAACGCCTGGCAGTGTACCGCTTCGCCGCCAATCCGAGTATCATCGTGCTCGACTTCCCGTCGTTGCGCATGCAGGGCGAGATGCTCAATCGGGTCGCGTCGCTGATCGAGAAGGCCGGGCTGCCGCGCAACGAGGTGCTGACCGATGCGGCGCTGGACTCCGCGATCCGCGCGCACGGCGACACCGTGGAGACCTACTATTACGGCCACGACTACCGGGCCGACGAGCTGGCCTTCTTCTTCGCCGCCGCCGACCGCCAGAACGTGGCGCTGGATGCGCAGGAAGAGCGGCTTGCCGCATTGCTGCACCAGCTCGGATGGCTCGCGCCCGGCGCGGTCGGCGCGCTGATCAGCGTGCCGCGCACCGGTGCCACGATCACCGAGACAATGCGTGCCACCATGCTGCATCACGAACTCGCCCATGGGGAGTTCTTCAGCGATCCGCCGTACGCCAGCTATGTCCAGCACTTCTGGCTCACCGCGTTGACCGAGGCCGAACGGGCCTCGGTTCGCCATTTCCTCGGTTCGATGGACTACGACACCGACGACGAGGAACTGATGTACAACGAGATGCAGGCCTACATGATGTTCACCTACGATCCGCGTTTCTTCCTGCCGTCCAACGTGGACATGACGCCGGCGCGGCGCGTGCGGCTTCAGACGGAGTTCCTCAAGGGAATGCCCGATTGTTGGCTGAAGCAGTCGTTGGCGCAACATCTGCGGCAAGCGGCGGATTAGGCGGACGGGCCGGCCGCTCGCCGCCGAGCAACTAGGTCACTTCGCCAAGGTATTGACCAGCAGCAACGTTCCGGTGACCTGACCGCCCGCCTGACGGATCCGGGCGATACCGTTCGCCAGGTCGCGCAGGTAGGGCGAGGCGTTGTCATCCGCATTCTGCGGCGGCGCCCGCGTCAGCACGGGTGCGCTGGAGGCGACGACGATAATCATATCCGTGCCATACGGCGGCCCCACCTCCCAGATCGGGCGGCCCGGGCCGGCCTCGCCGATCGAGAGTTGCGCGCCCGGCGCGAGCCGCGTTGCCGGACGCGCGGCGACATGCTGCGCCGGATCGGCGGCGGTCGGGTAGAGATGCACCACCGAGCCATCGTGTCCGAGATAGTCCACGCGCATTTCACCGGCGAAGCCAGCCATGGTGACGCGCGGCATGATCCGCTCACCGTCGTGCAGCGTGGTCTGCCCGCCAGCGAGCGTGACCGAAAGGCCTGACACCGCCGCGCCCGCTTGAGCGGCGATCGGGCGCAGTGTCCCGAGCGCGCTGCAAAATACCTGATCGACCTGCTGCACCCGCCAGTCCAGCGGTGCGGCACCGGCGACGCTCGTCACTTGCTGACGCAGCGCGGCGGCGGCGTCGCTGCCGGCATAGCCGAAGACGCTGACCGCACCGCTGTCCTGCAGGAGACTGCTTGCCAGCGTGCACGGCGCCTGTGCCGTCGCCTGGGCGAGCTGCTGGCGCAGCACATTCAGATCCGTGCTGGCTTCTTGCACTGGCGGCGACGGCGCGGTGGACTCGGACGGTGCGGGCGGGGTTGGCGTGCTGCCTGCCACCGGCGCCGCCTGCTGCACCGGTGCCACCTGCTGCACCGGTGCCACCTGCTGNNGCCACCTGCTGCGGCGGTGCCAGTTGCAGGCCCGCCGCCCCCTGCCCCGCCGTTGGTTGCGGCGGCGGCGGCAACGCGGCGGCATCGGATGGTGCGGCCGTGGTTGGCGCACTGCCTGCCACCGGCGCCGATTGTTGGCCTGCCGCCTGCTGCCCCAGCGCCGGCTGCGCCGGTGCGTGCTGCGACGGGCCGAGCAGGAACCAGCCGCCGGCGCCCAGCGCGAGAACCGCCACGACGCCAAGGCCCATCAGCATCGGTACGCGCGAGCGTGCCGGCG
>PLXO01000103.1 GCA_003151425.1 Acetobacteraceae bacterium | reverse complement strand
ATGGGCGTCCCTACCGCGATCTGCCTCGTCACAGAAATTCGCATTTTGGCCGGGGCGTATAGCGCCCCGTCGTCATGGCCGCGTCCGGAACAAGTCCAGAGACAACCATGACGGTGTAACAACGTCAGCGCGCCGCTCCGCGACCTGCTGGCATCGCCGCACAAGGATGGCGCTCCGTTCGGCGGTCGGGCAATATGGCTCGCCGCAACGCAACCTGACCGCGAGGCTTGGAATGGCACCCATCGTCCGCCAAGTTGCTTTGCTGCTGGCACTGTGCAGCCTGCCCTGCGTGCAATCGGGCCGTGCGGCGGATGGCAGCGACTACCCCACCGCCGCCCGAGCCGAATTCGTGTTCGCCTGCATGGCGACGAATGGCGGCAACCAGGCGGCGCTGCAACACTGCTCCTGTGCCATCGACGTGATCGCCTCCGTGCTGCCCTATGACAAGTACGAGAAGGCGGAGACCGTGCTGCGTATGCGCCGCTCCGCCGGCGGATATCTCGGTCAGGAATTCCGCAGCGCGCTTACCAACAGCATCGTGCGCGACCTTGATGAGGCGCAGGCCGAGGCCGAAATCCGCTGCTTCTGACGCCGTGTTACGGCGTTTGGGGGATGGCCCTCAGGCGCGCGCCGCCGGCCACTCCTGGCGGAACGACCTGCCCTCGCTATCCTTGATTTCCGCGCGGAAGCCGCCGGCGCCGTTCGGCCGGTAGTCGAAGCGGAATGCCGGGTTCTCCGAAATTGAAATGCCACCCTCGATGGCCAGCAGCAGGTCGTCGCCCTGCCAGATGCGTATCGAATTGACAAAATGCGCCGGCACGTAGAGGCGGGTGAGCTGGTCCATCTGCATGCCGGTATAGTTCGGGTGCCGGACCAGCAATTGTGCCTCACGCAGCCCGGGCGCGTCACCTTCGGCCGGGGGAAACTGCCGGAACCGCATCGTTCCGAGTGGGATCGGGTCCCCCTCCAGCTTCGCCGCCGGCGCAGAGCAGCCGCCGGCTGCCTTGACGTAACGCGCGGACGCGTAGAGCTGACCGTCGCTCAGTTCGGTAACGGCATGGACATTCGTGTAGTCGTCGACGCGCACGCGCGTGGACAGGGAACGCATCCCGCTTGCCGGGCTCGGCGAGAAGACCGCCGCAACTGGCGACGGGTTCTCGTCGATCACCAGCGTGATGCGACGAATCTGCCGCGTGTCGTCGGCCGGCAACAGGCTGTGCAGGCCGACCGGCACCAGCGCCGCATCTTCCGCGCGATAGGGGGCATCGATCGCCATGATCGCGCCGCCGTCCTGCAGCTTCCGCCCGTCGAAGACCTGCGCAGCCAGCGACGGCCAGCGATCCTCGGTGGCGGGTGCCTGCGCCGCGACACGCCGGCTGACCGCACCGACTGCCGTCGCCGCGAGCAAGGCCCGGCCCAGCACGGTCCGACGATGCAGCCTCAGTTGCGTGTTCATGGTCGCTCCCACCGTTGCGGTGTGGCCCGGGGGACGTGGCCCGCCCGCCCGCCCGGTAACCATACCATATATATCTCGGTGCGCGCCCAATTGAAGATCGAGGTGGTGGACGGCGCCCATCGCGATCTGCTACACTCACGTGGTCGGCATGTTTGCCGGACCAGCCTATTAGCACAACGACAAAAATGAGGAGATTCCCGATGGCTTGGACACGCCCGAAGCTGCGCGAAATCTGCATCGGCATGGAAATCAACGGCTACTTCGCCGGGACGCTGTAGCAGGTCGCGACTGCGACCTTACGATTGGTAGACCGAGCGGCGCGGATCGGCCGGATGCCGCGGCGCGCTGCCTCGGCCTAATCGGCGATCTGTCCGGGTCTGCGCAGCCGGGATCATGCCCGGCCTGCGGGCGCCGGTGCGTGTCGTTGCGCCATCATACCGGACGCGGCCGATGCATGACAGCGACGCACCGAAGCTGCCGGAGTGCCCGCGGCTCGCGCCCGGTGTGCGCCTGCATTTCGACGCGACACGCGATGCCTGGGTGCTGCTCGGCCCGGAGCGCGTCATCGAGACCGAGGGCCCCGCCAGCGAGATCCTGCGCCGCTGCGACGGCAGTCGGACTGTCGCGCAGATCATCGATGAACTCGCCGCTGTCTACACCGCCGATCGCGCCGAGATCGCCGGCGACGTAACCGATATGTTGGCCGAACTTGTGGCGAAACGACTGCTGGCGGCATGACCGAGCCACACGCCCGGCCGAACCTTCCCGCACCCCTCGGCCTGCTGGCCGAACTGACGCATCGCTGCCCCCTCGCCTGTCCGTATTGCTCGAACCCGCTGGCGCTGGAAAACCGCGCGGACGAACTGGACACCGCGACCTGGGCCCGGGTGTTTCGCGAGGCCGCCGCGCTGGGCGTGCTGCAGGTGCACCTGTCAGGCGGTGAACCTGCATCGCGCCGCGATCTTGTCGAGATCGTTGCTGCCGCGCATGCGGCCGGGCTGTACACCAACCTGATCACCTCGGCGATCGGGCTCGACCCTGCGCGCCTCTCGCGGCTGCAGGAGGTGGGGCTGGACCATGTCCAACTGTCGTTGCAGGACGTAGATGCGGACATCGCGGACCACATTGCCGACTATGCCGGCGCGCACGCCCGCAAGCTTGCGTTCGCGCGATCGGTCGTGGAACGCGGGCTAGCGCTCACCGTCAATGCGGTGATCCACCGCGCCAATATCGATCGAGTGACGGCGCTGGTGGAACTGGCCGCTTCGCTCGGCGCCGGGCGGGTGGAGATCGCGCATACACAGTACTATGGATGGGCCTTGCTCAACCGGCAGTCGCTGATGCCGACGCACGCGCAGGTCCACCAGGCAATGCAGGAGGTCGAGCGGATCCGCCCGCGTTATGCCGACCGCCTGGTGATCGACCTGGTCGTGCCGGACTATTACGCGCGGCGACCGAAGGCGTGCCTGGGCGGCTGGGCGCGGCGCTCGCTGAACGTGACCCCGTCCGGCCGCGTGCTGCCGTGCCACGCCGCCGAAACGATTCCCGGCCTGGAGTTCTGGTCGGTGCGCGACCATCCATTGCGGGCGATCTGGATGGAGTCGCCGGCGTTCCAGGCATTCCGCGGCACCGACTGGATGACGGAGCCCTGCCGGTCCTGTGCCCTGCGCGAAATCGATTTCGGCGGCTGCCGCTGCCAGGCGCTGGCCATCGTCGGCGACGCCGCCGCCACCGATCCGGCCTGCGAGCTGTCGCCGCATCACGCGCGCATGCTGGTGCTGGCGGAACAGGATTCCGTCGACGCCGATACAAGCTATGCCTATCGCGGCCGCAAGGTGCGCGCCGAGGCTATTGCCATTCGAACTCGCTGAACGCCTCGGTCGCATTGCGCGGATTGTAGTCGTCGAACAACTGCCACTGATTGCGCTCCGAGCGGCCGATTTCCGGCACCGCACGGGCGAGCGGCACGCCCGCTGCGATCAGCCGGCGCGCATCGTCGGCCAATATATTAAAGTACCGGCGCTCGTCGTCGAGCGCCTGCGGCCAGGGCGCCACCAGCCTTCCGTGCCCGGGGACTACGATCTTGGCAGGCACTTGCGCCAGAAGCGGCAACAGCGACAGCCAGCCGGTCAGGCTGCCGTCTATCACCGGCAGGTGCTGCAGGAATACCAGGTCGCCGGAATAGAGCACGCCGGTGGCCTCATCGAGCACGGTCAAGTCGCAGGCGGTGTGGGCCGGCAGCGCCCATGCGGTGAGACGCAGCCGCCTTCCGCCCAGGTCCAGAGTGGTCTCACTGTCCACCAGCAGGGTCGGCGGGATGATCTTGACCTCGGCAATGGCGGCCGCGCCAAGCTGATCGCGGAACGAGCGCAAATAGTAAGCGCCGCGCTTCGCCAGCTCGGTCGGCAGGTTGTGGTGTCCGACAAATGTCACACTTGGGGTCACGCCTGGCCCGAAGGCCGCGTTGCCGAACACGTGGTCCGGGTGTTCGTGCGTGTTGATCACGTAGCGGATCGGCTTGTCGGTGAGGCCGCGCACCGCCAGCAGCAGACGCCGCCCGACGCTGACGCTGCCGCCGGTGTCGACGACGGCGACGGCGTTCTGTCCGACGATGATGCCGAGATTGGCGATGTCGCCGGCGTTGTCTTGCGTGGTCAGGGCGACCTGCCCGAAATGCACGTAATCGCCGGCGGCCACGCTCTGGACGGCAAGCGGCGTGGTGTCCGGTGGTGCTGCCTGAGCCGCGCCGGTGCCCACGATTGCGACGAAACAGGCGATCGCAATAGAACCGGCGAGGACGCGCATGGCCGGCATGACTTGCATTTCGTTTCTCCGATCGCGCGGTGGCCGCATGGCGGCGCCACCGGCTTTCACTACGCGCCTGGCGACGAATCGGCGGCGTTCACGATTGCGTGATTTGCGGAGAGTCGACACGTAACGTACCGTTGCTCTTCCGCGGCGCCATGACTGCCCGCTGTTGGGAGCGTGGGCATTCGCCAGGGCGAGTAGGTCTGGGTCCGTTCGAGTAACGACGAGCACAGACCGCGTCGCCGTGGCAGGCTGCCGAAGATGGCCTAATCCCAAGTGGATCGGCGAAAACAAAAAAAAGGAGGAAACCATGCGACGCACTTCGGCGGGACTTCGGCTGATGGCAGGCACGGTGTTGGCTTCGTGCCTGACGATTGCGGCGGCGACCGCACAAACCGCGGGCAGCGACGACCTTGTCAAGATGCAAGCGAATCCGGCCAACGTGGTGATGCCAACAAACACCTACGACAACCAGCGTTATTCCAAGCTCGATCAGATCACCGCACAGAATGTCGGCAAGATGCAGGTGGCGTGGACCTTCTCCACCGGCGTGCTGCGCGGCCATGAAGGCGCGCCGCTGGTCATCGGAGACGTGATGTTCGTGCACGCGCCGTTTCCCAACACGGTGTTTGCACTCGACCTGAACCATGACGGCAAGATTCTGTGGAAATATGAACCGAAACAGGATCCGAACGTCATTCCGGTGATGTGCTGCGATACGGTGAACCGGGGTGTTGCCTACGGGGACGGCAAGATTTTCCTGCATCAGGCGGACACGACCCTGGCCGCGCTGGACGCGAAGACCGGCAAGCTGGTCTGGGCGGTGAAGACCGGCGATCCCGGCAAGGGCGAGACCGGCACCGGTGCGCCGATGGTCGTCAAAGACAAGGTGTATGTCGGCGTCTCCGGCGGCGAGTTCGGCGTGCGGGGCTGGGTAACGGCCTATGCGATAGCCGACGGCAAGCAGGTCTGGCGGGCCTATTCCGAAGGTCCCGACAGCGACCTGCTGGTTGATCCGCAGAAGACGATGGTGCTCGGCAAGCCGATCGGTGCCGATTCCAGCCCGAAGAGCTGGGAAGGCGACCAGTGGAAGATCGGCGGCGGCGACACCTGGGGTTGGTATTCGTACGATCCGAAGCTGAATCTGATCTATTACGGCTCCGGCAACCCCTCCACCTGGAATCCGGTGCAGCGGCCGGGCGACAACAAGTGGTCGATGACGATCTTCGCACGTGACGCGGATACCGGCATGGCGAAGTGGGTCTATCAGATGACGCCACACGACCAGTGGGACTACGATGGCGTCAATGAAATGATTCTGGCCGACCAGCAGATCAACGGCGCTACTGTGCCGACGCTGGTGCACTTCGACCGTAACGGGCTTGGCTACACGCTGAACCGCGAGACGGGTGAGCTGCTCGTCGCAGCCAAGTTTGATCCGGCGGTGAACTGGACCACGGGCGTGGAGATGGACAAGAGCAGCCCGAACTACGGACGGCCGGCCGTCGTGGCGAAATACGCCCCAGGTTCCACCGGCGCGGACGTGAACTACCAAGGCATCTGCCCGGCGGCGCTGGGCAGCAAGGACGAGCAGCCGGCGGCCTATTCGCCTGACACCACGCTGTTCTACGTGCCCACCAACCATGTCTGCATGGACTACGAGCCGTTCCGCGTATCCTATACGGCGGGGCAACCCTATGTCGGCGCAACGCTGTCGATGTATCCGGCACCGGGCGGTACCGACATGGGCAACTTCATCGCGTGGGACGGCCGCACGGGCAAGATCGTGTGGTCGGATCCGGAGCAATTCTCGGTATGGTCCGGCGCGCTGGCGACCAAGGGCGGCGTGGTGTTCTACGGCACGCTGGAGGGCTATCTGAAAGCGGTCGACGCCAAGACCGGCAAGGAGCTCTACAAGTTCAAGACTCCGTCCGGCATCATCGGCGACGTGATGACGTATGAGCACGCGGGCAAGCAGTACGTTGCGGTGCTGTCCGGCGTCGGAGGATGGGCCGGCATCGGGCTGGCAGCGGGACTGACTGACCCGCATGCCGGGCTCGGCGCGGTCGGTGGTTATGCCGCGTTGAACGACTACACGGCGCTGGGTGGTTCGTTGACGGTGTTCGTGTTGCCGCCAAGCTGACCTGAAACCTCGGCGAGACGGTTGAATTCGCGGCCGGCATCGTGGCAGTGCGCCCGGGCCGGCCGCGGTTTTTCGATTGCAAACAGGAACGTATATCGTGCGACGAACTCTCCGCGCAGGCATTTGTATTGGCGTGGCGCTGACCCTGTCCGCGGGCGCCTATGCTGTCGTGGACGGCTCGGGCGATCCGACCGCCGTCACCTCCGACGAGGGCAAGTGGACCGACAAGGATGGCAATCCGACGTTCAAGATCGCGTCGGATGGCACGGTGGACTGGTACACCTTTGCCGGCTTCACCCGATACAACTCTGAATGTCTGCGCTGCCACGGCCCTGACGGCGTCGGGTCAACCTATGCCCCCGCGCTGATCGATTCGATGAAGCACCTGAGCTACAGCGAGTTCTACGCCATCGTGGCGGGCGGAAAAAAGGATGTGTCGTCCTCCCAGGAACTGGTGATGCCGGCGAGTGGGGAGAACCGCAACGTCATGTGCTACATTGACTCGATCTACACGTATTTGCGCGCGCGCGGCGACGACGCCGTCGGGCGAGGCCGCCCGCAGCAGCACGCGCCGAAGCCCGCTTCATTTACCAAGGCAGAGGACGAATGCATGGGGTGATGCGACACCGCGGCGGCCTGGCGGGACTGCGACCAAGGATGCGCATGTTGCCGATGGCAGGGGAGATCGCCATTTTGGTGCTGGCGCTGGGCCTGATGGCGGAGCCTGTCGCTGCCCAGGCGCCGGGTCTCGGTCCGTCCGCGGAACTGGTCGATCCCAACACGTTCCGCGTCTGTGCCGACCCACGCGATCTGCCGTTCTCCGACCAGGCGGGCGGAGGGTTCGAGAACAAGCTGGCCGAGCTGTTCGCCAGCAAGCTCGGCAAGCCCGTCAGCTACACCTATTACCCGCAGGTCATCGGCTTCGTGCGCAACACGCTGAATGCGTTGCGCTGTGACGTGATCATGGGCGACGTGGTCGGCGACGACCTTGTGCAGACCACCAACCCTTATTACCGCACCACCTACACGCTGGTGTTCAAGCCCGGCCGCGGATTGGATGGCATCGAGACGCTGGAGGACGCGCGGCTCAAGGGCAAGCACATCGGCATCATCGCCGGAACACCGCCGTCCAATGTGTTTGTGCAGCAGGGGCTGATGGCGTTGGCCAGGCCCTATCCGCTGACCGTCGATACGCGGATCGAGGCGCCGTCGCAGTCCATGGTGAACGACATCGCGTCCGGGCAGATCGATGCCGGCGTGCTGTGGGGGCCGATCGCCGGCTATTATGCCCAGCATGCCACCCCGCACCTTGTGGTCGTGCCGCTGTCGAAGGAGCAGTCGCGGATGGATTTCCGCATCGCCATGGGCGTGCGGCACAGCGACCAGGACTGGAAGCGCCAGCTCAATCGGCTTATCGCCGAGAACCAGCCGGAGATAGACCGGATCCTGCAACAGTACGGCGTGCCGCTGCTGGACGAGCAGGGCAGACCGCTGACGCCATGAGCGCGGCCTTGTATCGACTGATGGCCGCGCTGTGCGCAGTTGTGTTGCTGTGTGCCGCCGGCGAGACAGATCCCCCGCCCGAACCGTCGGGCTATCGCATGGACGATTATCGCGCACCCGTACCGGCGACGTTGCGCGGCGCCATTGTGCTGTCCACCGAGCAGGCGCGTGCCGATTGGGAAACGCACGATGCGGTGTTCATCGACGTGCTGCCGCAGCCGCCGCGTCCGGTGGGGCTGCCGGCAGCAACGATCTGGCGGTCGAAGCCGCGTGACGACATACCAGGCAGCGTGTGGCTGCCGGACACCGGCTACGGCGCGCTGGCGCCGGTCATGGAAGATTATTTCGAGCGTGGTCTGCAACAAGCGACCGGCGGCAAGCGAGATCGGCTGATCGTGTTCTACTGTCTGGCAAGCTGCTGGATGTCGTGGAATGCGGCGAAACGCGCGCTGGCGCTTGGTTATACTAGGGTGGCCTGGTACCCGGAGGGTACCGACGGCTGGGCCGCCGACGGCCTGCCGCTAGAGGCGCGCACGCCGGTGGCGCGACCGCAGGCGGCGGAATAGAGTAACCCTGTCACAGAGTAACCCTGTCATGGAGTAACCCTGTCATTGCGAGGAGCGAAGCGACGAAGCAATCCCCATCAAGGTGCGCACCATCATGGGGGTTGCTTCGTCGCTTCGCTCCTCGCAATGACAGTTAGGTCGATTGGTGTCCGGCTTCACCGCAGGTCCTTATTGCCACAGGTCCTTATTACCGCAGGTCCTTGATTATTGCAGGTCATGCTGGACCGCGCGTGCCAGGCCGAACAGACGCTGCTCGATCTTGCCCGGCACGTCGCAGGCATAGCTCAAGGCTTGGCGCCGGTCCTGAAAGACCTCTGCCTCCCAGGTGACGCGTTGCACCATCTGGTTGACCTCGCCGGCATCCGATGCGGAATCCGCCTGCATTTGCCGCAACTTCTCGTTGTCCTCGCGGATCGCGGCGGCGAGCTCCTTCTGGCGGGCGCCAAACCGGTCCAGTCCCGCAATGACAGCGCCGCGCTCCTGGTCCAGCACGCTGAACAGCCCGGCAAGCAACGCCAGCAGCTTTTGCTGCTTCTGCTCCTTCGCTTGTTGCGCAAAGGCATGGACTTTATCCTGAGCCTGCGCGAGCGGTTCGCGGCGCTGCGCGATCTCGTGCACCAGGTCCGCGACAGGCTGGTCGTGTTGCCAATCGATCTGTTGCGGATCTACCGGCGAACCCGCCCAGACCGCTGCGAGCGACAGTTCCGGCACCTTGATCTGCTGGCACGGCCAGTCAGGATCGCGCGGCCCCGGCGGCGCGGCATCGGCCGCGGCACAAGTGAACAGCGCTGCACCCAGCGCCAATGCGCCACCAAGCGCCAGTACCGCAAAGCGGGCGCACCGCATTTTCATCCCGCGCCTCCGCCACGCCGTGCGATCAGCCCGCGCGCGGGATCATAGGCAATGATCGCACCAGTCGTGAACAGGATCGTCATCGCCACGACAACGGCGAGCGAGGTCCAGTCGATCCGCTCGTACAGCGCAAAGCGGATCAGTTCCACGGCATAGGTGAACGGATTGAGCCGGCAGATGGTGTAGACGACCGGGCTCGACTGCTGCACCAGCCAGAGCGGGTACAGCGCAGACGAGGCAAAAAACATCGGAAAGATCACGAAATTCATCACGCCAGCGAAATTCTCAAGCTGCCTGATGACCGAGGACAGCAACATGCCCAACGCGCCGAGCATCATGCCGGTCAAGGCCAGCGCAGGGAACACGGCGACATAACCCCACGCCGGCGCCTCGACGCCCCAGAGCCAGGCGACGAAGAGATAGGCATAGACCTGAAGCACCGACACCGACGTACTTGCCAGCAACTTGCCGGTCAGCAGGAACCAGCGCGGAAACGGACTGACCAGCAGCATGCGCATGTTCCCCATCTCCCGGTCGTAAACCATCGAGAGCGAGGACTGCATGCCGTTGAACAACTGGATCATCGCCATCAATCCCGGCGTGACATAGTCCTCGTACAGCACATAGGTCTGGTATGGCGGGATGATCGACACGCCAAGGATCTGGCGGAAGCCGGCGGCGAAGATGAACAGCCAGACCAGCGGCCGCACCAGCGCTGAGATGAAGCGCTCGCGCTGGTGCACGAAACGCAATGCCTCGCGCCACGCTATGCCGTGCAGGCAGATCAGGTACTGGCCGAGCGTGAAGCCGCGACGTCCGCCGTTGGTCGCACCGACGCTCACGCCGGTGCCTCCGGCGCGCCGCCGGTCAAGGCGATGAACGCGCTGCGCATATCGGTGCCGCCGGCAGACGTTACGACATCGGCGACGTCGCCCGACGCGAGCACTCGCCCGCGATGCAGCACGACGACGGCATCGCCGGGCGTGACCTCATCGAGCAGATGCGTCGCCCACAAAACCGCGACGCCGCGCTCGCGCACCAGTGCGCGCACCTGGCGCAGGATTGCCGACTTTGACGCGACATCCAGCCCAACGGTCGGCTCGTCCAGCACCAGAACGCGCGGCTGGTGCAACAAGGCGCGGGCGATTTCGATCCGCCGCATCTGCCCACCCGACAGTTTGCGCACCTGCTCCCGCGCGCGATCGACCAGGTCGATCTCCTGCAGCGCGGCGTGCGCGCGCTGCCGCGCCTCGCGGCGACCGATGCCGTGCAGCGCGGCAGGATACAGCAGGTTATCCATGACCGAGATGTCGAGATCGAGCGTGCGCGCCTGGAATACCACGCCCAGCAGACGCAAGGCCTCGCCCGGCTCGCGCGAAACACGATGGCCGAGCACGTCGATCGAGCCCTGTCGCGTGTCATAGAGCCGCGTGATCAGCGAGAACAACGTGGTCTTGCCCGCGCCGTTCAAACCAAGCAATGCAGTGAAGCGCGATGCCGGAACGGTCAGGCTGACGTTGTCCAGCGCCTTACGGGCGCCGTAGGCATGGCTGACGCCGTGCACTGCGATTGCCGGCACGATCGGGGCCGGATCGCGCGCAGCGTCGTCCGTCGGATCGGCGATTGTGGCCGCGCTCATTTTCGAGCAGCACTCATTTTGTGGTCACGCTCATTTTGGGGCGAGGCTCATCTCGGCGCCACACTCATTTCGGCGACACGCTCATTTGGGGCTGCACTCATTTTGGCGACACGACTACGCCCCAGGGCAGCCGTCCGACCTGGATCGACTTCACGACATCCAACCCGGCGACGTCGATCACCGAGATGTCGTTGGAAAGCCCGTTGGTGGTCAGCAGATATTTCTGGTCCGGCGTGAACGCCATCTGCCAGACGCGCTGTCCCACCAGCAGGTATTTGCGGACCTTGTAGGTCTTGGCGTCGATCACCGCGACGCGATTGGCCGGTCCCAGGGCCACAAAGGCGGTGGCATCGTCGGCGGTGAACTGGATGCCCACCGGCTGGATCAGATCGCCACGCAGGCCCTGCACGTCGAACGAGATCTTGTGGGTCACGACGTGCTTCTGCGGATCGACCACACTGACCGTGCCGCCGAGCTCGGAAGAAACCCACACCTCCGAACCGTCGTGCTTGAACATGGCGACGCGCGGCCGCGCATCGACCAGCACGCCGGCCACCATCCTGTGCGTCTTGTAGTCGAGGAAATGCGCCATGTTGGTCGTTTCGGACGTGTTGACGATGGTCTCGCCGTCCGGGCTGACCGCCATGCCCTCGGGTTCGACCCCGGTCGATATTTCGGCGAGCACCTTGCGCGTCGGCACGTCGATCACGGTCACCATGTTGTCGTCTTCGTTCGACACGTAGAGCGGATTGCCCGAGACGTGCAGGGCGAAGGTTTCGGGATCCGGGCCGGACGGCAGGGTGCCGACAATGCGCAGCGTGGCCGCGTCGATGATCTGGATGGTGTCGTCGTCGCTGGCGCAGACCAGGATCTCGCTGCCGTCCTTGGTCATCGTAATGCCGCGCGGACGCTGCCCGACCGGCACCGTCTTCACGGTCTTCATCTGGTCGAGATCGACCACGCTGATGGTGTTGTCGCGCTCGTTCGAGACATAGGCCATGTAGGCGCCAGCCGGGCCGGGGGTCGTCGCCAACAGCAACCCGGCCAACCACCACGCTGACGACCGCGCGCCCCGTGTCATTGCAGTTTGCATTTGGTCTCCGGTCGGTCAAAGCCGAGCGTATCAAGCTCGGAAAACTGATGCAGGAAGCCGGGCTGCGGCGACACCGACACGATGGTGCGGCCGTCGGCAAGCAGGATCGGCTGACGAAGCTGCCAATCCCAGTCGCGCAGTGAGAGTTTCTGGCCCTTGTAAGCGGCGATACCGAAATCAGCGCCTTTCATGTCCTGCATGATCTTCGCCGGATCGGTCGCGCCGCCGCGGCTGGCGGCCTCACCGATCATGCGGACGGCGGTCCAGGCCTGCATGTCGAGCGGGGTCATGCGTCGATGCGCCATCCGCATGAACCTGTCCTGTAGCTGCGTACCGCCCCACGATTCACTGCTCGGATCCCAGCTCACCGGCCGCAGCCCCGCCGACCCCACCACCGGCCGTGCGTCCCAGGTGCGAAACGGCAGATAGTTGGCGAACACCTCGTTCTCGTCCGCCGTGACCAGCACGTCGTAGTCCGGCAGGCCTTGCGTGAAGACTTGCATCTGCTGCTGGGTCTGCACCACACCGGAATCGGTCTGACGCGCGCCGCCGGCGTCGTTGTATTCGACCTCCTTCACGATGCGGGCGCCGAACCGCTTGGCCGCCCGGCGATACGCATCGGCCAGCAATATGTCCTCGGGATGCGACCCATAGGCCAGCACCCAGCGCGACCATTTTTTCCACACCAGGTACTGCGCCAGCGCGTCGGCGAGCATGGTGCGCGACGGCGCGACATGGATCACATTGTCGCGACAATCCTGCTGCCGCAGAGTGTCGTCGGGCGCGCCGATATTGAACAGCGTTACACCCTTGTCGCGGCCGGCGGCGGCGAGCCGCAGCAGCGCGGCCGCCGGAACGTCAGTCAGGATCAGACTGATCCCACGCTCCACCAGCGCCGTGAGTGCCGCCACCGGATCGTCATCGGCGCGCACCGCGGTATCGGTCAGTTCGAATTGCTGGCCGGTGAACCGGCCGGTGGTGTTGTTGTCGCTGATGGCGAGTTTCGCGCCTGCCAGTCCGTCATCCCGCGCCGGCTTGTCCAACAATGATATCGTCTGTTGCGGCTCGGCCCAGCGGATGTACCCGATGCCGACCGTCGCCGCATCGCCGCGTGCGGCGCGCGTTGTCATCGCCACTACGGCACCGGCCGTCGCTGTGATCAGCGCTCGCCGGCCGAACCGGGCGTGCGGCCTCGGCGTTGGACGTTCCATTGTGGCCAGGATGGAGAACTTCGCACCGCCATTCAAGAGCGCCAGCGTGTCGGGATCGCGGGAACGGCGGCGGCGGCGTGAAATTATGGTAATCCGCGTCCGCGGGATGTATTGACGTGCCGAACCAGCGAAGGACGCGGTGATGCAACTGATCGACCTGATCCTGCTGGCGTGCAGTCTGGCCAATCCGACCGCATGCCACGAACACCATGTGTTGTTCGAATCCGCGGGATCATTGCAAAGCTGCACGATGCGGGCACAACCCTATCTGGCTCAGTGGGTCGGCGAACATCCGAATTTCCGCGTTGCCCGCTGGCACTGCGCCTGGCCCGATCAGGAAGATGAAAAAATCTGAGCAGAAGTTGACAGGCGACGGTTGGTTTCCGCAATGTGCGCGCCAGGGAGGATACCGCGTGGTTCGCACAGCATTCCTGGCGGCGACACTGTTGACCGCTTGCGTAGGCCCGGTGCTGGCGCAGGACGCTGCGGCCGGCGAGAAGCAGTTCCTGGTGTGCCGCGCCTGCCATCAGATCGGCCCCGGTGCCAAGATCGCGGTCGGACCGGTGCTCAATGGCGTGATCGGACGCACGGCGGGAACCTACCCGGGGTACGAATATTCGGAGGCGAACAAGAACTCCGGCCTCGTCTGGACACCAGAGGAGCTCGACAAGTATCTGACCTCGCCGCAGACGGTGGTGCCGCACACCAAGATGATCTTCCCCGGCCTGAAGGATGCACAGAAGCGGAAAGACCTGATCGCGTTTCTCGAACAGTTCGGGCCGGACGGGCAAAAGAAGCAGTAACCCCCGGTCGGTCGAAAACGCTGAATTTGCAACAAACTGGCACTTGTCGATGGCGCGTCGTCCACTGTCCTGCCATCGTGGGATTCCGTCATAGGGAGGTGTTGCCATGAAAGTTCGCGCCGCCGTGGCCCGCGAGGCCGGCAAACCGCTCAGCCTGGAAACGGTGGACCTTGAAGGTCCACATGCCGGCGAAGTCCTGGTCGAGATCAAGGCGACCGGCATCTGCCATACCGATGAATTCACCCTCTCGGGTGGCGATCCCGAGGGCATTTTCCCGTCGATCCTTGGCCATGAGGGCGCCGGTATCGTGGCCGAGATCGGCGCGGGCGTGACCAGCGTGAAAAAGGGCGATCACGTCATCCCGCTCTACACGCCGGAATGCCGGCAATGCAAAACCTGTCTTTCTCGCAGATCGAATCTGTGCACCGCGATCCGCGCCACCCAAGGCAAGGGCCTGATGCCGGACGGCACCAGCCGCTTCCGCTGCGACGGCGACCCCGTGTTCCACTACATGGGCTGCTCGACCTTTTCGAATTTTACCGTGCTGCCGGAAATAGCTTTGGCAAAAGTGCGCGAGGACGCGCCGTTCGACAAGATCTGTTACATCGGCTGCGGCGTCACCACCGGCATCGGCGCCGTCATCAACACCGCCAAAGTCTGGCCGGGCGCCAATGTGGCGGTGTTCGGGCTCGGCGGCATCGGGCTCAACGTCATCCAGGGCGCCCGCATGGCCGGCGCCGACAAGATCATCGGCATCGACACCAACCCGTCAAAACGCGCCATCGCCGAGAAATTCGGCATGACGCATTACGTCAATCCCGACGCCGTCGGCAAAGACAAGGTCGTGCAGGCGGTGGTCGATCTCAGCCAAGGCGGCGCCGACTTCTCGTTCGAATGCATCGGCAATGTGAACGTGATGCGCCAAGCCTTGGAATGCTGCCACCGCGGCTGGGGCGAGAGCATCATCATCGGCGT
>PLXO01000172.1 GCA_003151425.1 Acetobacteraceae bacterium | reverse complement strand
GCTGGACCGATTCGAGTCAGACTCTCATGGATTCCGCTTATGGCCAATGACGGTAACGACGCCGGAGCATGGATGCTGGCGATGGCGGATCAAGCGTCCGTGATGACGAAGCATGGCGCGAACCGTCTGAGGTTTGCCGTGCTGCTGTCGTTTTACCGAGCACATGGGCGGTTTCCGAGGACATCCGAGGAAATCGGCAGCGAAGTCGTCGCGCTGATTGCGTGGCAGCTGGGCGTGGAGCCCGATGATCGTAATCCCCTCGATATGGCGAGCCGGACGTGGAAACGGCATCGGGCCGAAATCAGATCACTGCTCGGCTTCAGGGAGGTGACTGTCGTCGACGCAACCATGCTCGAAAGCTGGTTGCGGGATCAAATCCCAACCATCGGCGTGATCCCGGATCAACTCGTCGCGCTCGTGGAAGAGCGCTGCCGCGAGCTTTTGATCGAGGCACCCGCGCCGGATCGTATCGATCGAATCGTTCGCGCCGCGATCCGCGTTCATGAGGAGCGCTTTCAAGCGTCCGCCGTAAACCGTCTCGCCCCGGAGACACGGGAACGGCTGGAAGCCCTGCTGCGTCCGGCCGAAACAGAGTCCGCGGTCCCGGCGCCTCATCCATCCACGCAACCCGCGCCCGCGTTGTTGCTTCACCTGCGAGGCGATCCTGGTAGGCCGGGTCTGGCGGGTGTTCAGGAAGCGCTGTTCAGGTTGCAACTGGTTCGCGAGATCGCGCTGCCACCCGGCCTGTTCGACGATGTGTTGCCTCATGAACTTGAACGATATCGGCAACGTGTTTCGACGGAAGCCCCCTACGAGCTGCGCCGCCATCCGGAGGCGGCCAGGCTTACCTGGCTCGCGGTCTGCGTCCATTTGCGCGGCCGGATACTGACCAATGATCTGATCGATCTGCTCATCGAGACCATCCATCACATCGGCGCGCGCGCCGAGCGCCGGGTGGAGCATGAGCTGCTCGACGGCCTGAAGCGTGTCACCGGTAAGCAGAACCTGCTGTTCGAGGTCGCCGGTGGCGCTCTGGAGAAACCCGACGGAATCGTCCGCGACGTCGTGTTTCCGGTCGTTGGCGAGCAAACTCTGCGTGATCTGGTTCGTGAGGCAAAGGCCACGGGGCCGACTTACAGAACAACGCTCCGCACGGTGATCCGGAACTCCTACAAGGGACACTATCGCCGCATGGTGCCGCAAATTCTCAGGCACCTGGAGTTTCGTTCGAACAATGAACATCACCGCCCCGTCCTCCAGGTGATCGATCTCCTGAAATGTTACGCGGACTCGAAGCTTTCGGTTTTTCCCGCGGAGGAGGTTGTTCCGATTGACGACATCGTGCGCGGGCTCTGGCGCGAAGCCGTCATGGAGAAGGATGGCGGCGGACGGTTGCGCGTCAATCGGATCACTTACGAGATATGCGTCCTGGAGGCGCTTCGCGAAAAATTGCGCTGTAAGGAGATCTGGGTCGTTGGCGCCAACCGGTATCGCAATCCGGACGACGATCTTCCGGCCGACTTCGAGACGCGGCGCGCGGCCTACTATCAGGCGTTGAACCTGCCGCCCGATGCCGACCAATTCATCGCCGATCTTCAGGCCGAGATGCGAGAGGCGCTCCGGACATTGGACACCGGCCTGCCGTTCAATCGGCTCGTCAGCATCGGACGAAAGCGAAATACTGATGGCTGGATCACGGTGACGCCGTTCGACCCTCAGCCCGATCCGGTCAACCTGACCGCGCTCAAAGCTGAACTCACCACGACATGGCCCATGGCCAGCCTCCTCGACATGCTCAAGGAGGCGGACCTTCGCCTGAACTTCACCGACGCCCTGAAAAGCACCACGGCCTACGAGACCATGAGCCGTGAGGTTCTGCGTCCGAGGCTCCTGCTGTGTCTGAACGGTCTAGGCACGAATGCCGGATTTCAGCGCATGGCGGGCCTGCGGTCCGGTGTGACCGCGCGGGATCTCACTTATGTCCGGCATCGATACATCACCGCCGAGGCTCTGCGGCACGCCATCCCCACCGTCACCAACGGCACGTTGCGCGCTCGCGATCCGGCGATATGGGGCGACGGCACGACTGCCTGCGCCTCCGATTCCAAGCATTTCGGCGCCTGGGATCAGAACCTCACCACGCAGTGGCACGTCCGTTACGGGGGACGCGGCGTGATGATCTACTGGCACGTCGATAAAGATTCTCTGTGCATTCACTCCCAGCTCAAATCGCCATCCTCCTCCGAGGTCGCGTCGATGATCGAGGGCGTGGTTCATCACTGCACCGAGATGGAAATCGATCGGCAATACGTGGATTCCCACGGCCAGAGCACAGTCGCCTTCGCGTTTTGTCAGTTGCTGGGCTTCCAGCTCATGCCCCGGCTGAAGGCAATCCATGTCCAGAAACTTTCCCGGCCCGATGCCGGACAGCCGGATGCATACCCCAACCTGCGAGCCATTCTGACGCGGCCGATCGACTGGGAACTCATCGGTCAGCAAGACGACCAGATGATCAAATACGTCACAGCCGTTCGTCTTGGCACCGCCGAAACCGAATCGATCCTGCGGCGCTTTGTCAGAAGCAACGTCCAGCACCCGACCTACAAGGCATTCTCCGAGCTCGGCAGGGCCGTGAAAACCATCTTCCTGTGCCGGTATTTGCACAGCGAGGAATTGCGCCGCGAGATCAACGAAGGCCTGAACGTCATCGAGCACTGGAACAGCGCCAACGACTTCATCTTCTTCGCCCGTCGCGGCGAAATGGTCAGCAACCGACGCGAAGATCACGAAATCAGTATGCTGGCCCTCCATCTCCTCCAGAACTGCATGGTGTATATCAACACCCTCATGCTGCAACGGGTGTTGGCGCGGCCGCAGTGGTCAGGACGACTCACCGCCAGGGATATCCGCGCCCTGACGCCACTGATCTGGGAGCATGTGAACCCTTACGGCCGCTTCGAACTCGACATGGAGGCCAGGCTGGCTATCGACTGACGCCAAGTGGCCCCTGGTGACACGACTGTTGGGTCTAGGCCCAATTGCTAGAACGCGACCTGGT
>PLXO01000247.1 GCA_003151425.1 Acetobacteraceae bacterium | reverse complement strand
TTGGGCGGGCAGTCGGCGCGGGCGGCGGCGGCGGGTCCGGCGGCACCGGGAATTGGTGCATGGGGTCCTGGCACGCCGGCATCGCCCGGGGGGTGTGCGCCGACTGGTGCATGGGGTTTTGCCAGGCGCGCGGCGGCGCGGGCGGCGGCGAGGTCGGCGGTGCCGGGAATTGGTGCATGGGGTCCTGGCGCGCCGGTGCCGCGCGGGGGGTGTGCGCCGACTGATGCATGGGGTTTTGCCAGGCGCGCGGCGGCGCGGCGGCGGACGCGGTCCTGTGCCGCGGTGATGCCGCCGGTCGGGCGGTGCGGCGCCATCAGCTCGGGCGCGTAGCTATACAGGCGGGCGACGAAGGCGGGCGGCAGATGGCCCTGGTAGCGCTGCGCGGCCATGTCGACGCGGGCGCGGCGCAGCACGGTGATACGGAAGCGGTCGCGGGCGCGGGCCTCGGCGCCGTCGTCGCCGTGGATGGTGCGGGCGGCGCGCAGGCGGGCGAGGCCTTCTTGGGTGCGGGGGCCGGTGCTGCGGCCGCCGTGCATGCGGCAGCGGCGCTTGCCGCGGACGGCGGGGGCCTGGCAGGGGCAGCCCGAGCGGGTGCGGGCGCCGCAGCGCGGGGCGAGGTGGAGGTTGGGGTTGCCGCGGGGTTTTTTCGTGGGCGGGGGGTCGGCGGCCGGGGGGTCGGGTGGGGCGGCGGTGGCGGCGGGGGAGAGGGGAGACATTGTGAGCGCTCCTGACCAAAGGGAGGAAGCGGTAAAGGTAGCATCAATCAGTTAGAAATACAAACGGAACGTGCGGGGGGCCGGCGTCGCGCCGCCGCCGCGACCCGGTGCGGGGGCTGGCGCCCGTCTCGCGCGGGAGTCGGGCTGCGCGCCTTGGCCGTCCCTGCCGGCGTCAGTGGGCTTTGCCCGCCCTGACACCGGCTGGGCGGTGCCCCATGCGTGAATTTTCGCTATGGGTGGAATCCTGCCAGTCCGCCTACGGGCAAAGACCTTCCGATCTCGGACGCTCGCCCGATGACCAGAATTGGCCGAGAGCGGAACGGCGGCTTAGGGGTGGCAACAGCGAAAAGCAGATATTCCTCGCGCATCGAGATGGCAGGTAGTCAGTCCGCCATTCTCTCCACCGATCGAGTCGCCTAGCGACCGCCATTGGGTGCGCACCAAAAATCAGCGGGCTCACGGACGGAGTACCTAGGAGCTCGCGTGTTCCAAGGAGATGCTGGATCAATACCCACCGTGGGCGCAGCCAACCAGAGTCGGCCCGCGTTGATCGACAGTTGGCGGACTGCGACTCAAGCGATCGCGTCGACGAAGGCTGGCAAGCCGATCGGGATGCGGGACTTTGAAGCAAAGTTGCTCAGAACGAACTCGGCACGCCGAACTTTGCCCTCCGGCTTCGTTTCGCCGAAAAAGCCGTGGTCACCCTCAATAAATGCATCGGCGATCTTATTCAGCCACTCTCGAAAGAACTTAATGGCGAACTTGCCTCGATATCGTAATTTTGGGTCCAACTCGTCGAATGCCTCAGCAAGTCCGACAGTTTCATCCTCTGTTGGCTCACGTTCATACACGATCACCTCTTCTGGAGGTGTCGCAACTGGGCAAACCTTCCCTATCTGCACTGTCGCCAAATGCCGCAAGCTCGTCGGAAGCCGTTCCGTTAACTCGATCGGCACCCGTCTCGCTATGTACAAGCGTTTATTGATAGCGGCCGTGACCCGCAGAAATTCGGCATAATCCTTACTAAACGTCTCAACGATGTGTCGCCGAAGGCCAGGATTCGCATGGCACGGAAATTCGTCCCTGAGTAATTCCTCAAGTACTTCCTCGGAAACTAAGAGTCTGACTCGAATCGCCTCTGCAATGCCACAGCCTTGATTTTGCTTGAGAAAGCTCCCGCGCGCATCGATCATGCCGCCGACAGACTGCGCGACATCAGCTTGACGCTGGCAATGTAGAGCCAAGTCAAAGCGCTCTCTATTGTCGCTTCGGCCTCCTGGGCCAGGCGCCGGTAGATCGCCGCAGACCGTTAGGTGATCCAGACATCGGCTATCTCATTGAAATGACTCGTTAGAATATTCCGGTATCATTCCGGGTCAGCCTCTAAGCAGTTCTCCACAGCGTAAGTATCAGTCATGAATACGCCATCCGAACCGTCGAATCCCCTTAGATCGTCGTAGTCTCTATCGACAAAAAAGAACATGCTCTCGCCCAAGCGAGCTAAGTCCCGACGGAGCGCATTTCTCAGCTCCCTTGCCTCCTTTTTCCCGCCGCAAGGGAAAGGCTCGTAACGCAGCGCTGGGCGAATGCGCCTTATCCATTGGCCATAGATTATTTTGTCGTCGTCTCCTTCGAAGGCGAGAAATATTACCCCAGGCAGATCAGACCTAAGCGTGATTAGTTTAGCCTTCAGAACGACGCCACTTCGCCGGGCTGACTTCATGCGCGACAGGAGTGTGTCTTCTGGCGTGAGCTCGCCCGGATTACTCATCTAGATCGGCCTCCGTGTCCTCTTCGTGGTGGGGTTCCACGACGGCCCTCCCAAGCTTGAGTCCTCGGGCGAAGGGCTCCAGCTCGTTGTCGAACACAAAGGGCGAATGGGTGATCGCAATCAGTTGGCTACATAGTGGTGCGCTGAGAACGTCGACCAGAATGTCTCTTTGCCAATCTATGGATAGCGAAAGCTCTGGCTCATCGATAAGAACGATTTTGCGACGAGGATAAAGGAACATCTTGGCGAATAGGGATATCATCTGCTTCTCTCCCGAGGAGAGAGCGTCAAGCGATATTCTTCGCCCGTCCGGAACGCTTTCAACATGGACGCGAAGGTTCGACCGATTCAGCCGCAGCGCCTTACCGTCTAAGATCTGGACATCATCGTCGTTACCGACGGAGGTGCTTGCGCTCCTTAGACGAAAGATACTTGTTACAGTTGCAGATGAAGTCGTCCACCGGTAGTTCGACGTCTTTCGTTGACCGGATAACAGTCGCGAGCTTTGTAAGAAAGTAGCTCAAGAATTTGCTAGACGGTGCCGGAACGCCGTACCCTGTGTAGAATTTCTCCAGATTCGGCACCGAAACCGGCATGTAAGGGCCTTGCCGCCGTCCGCGTTCGAGTCGATCGAAAAACAGCTTAAGCTCCTCCGCATCGGGTACGTCGGTGTCGGGTGTGAAGTTGCTGTCAAATGTCCCGTCAAGTAACTCGTTAATAATGTTGGCGCTGATCTCCCTGTAGCCGCTGTTCGACTCCAGGACTATCTGTTGATTCAGTTGAGAAAGACGCTCCGATATATCACTAAGTCCGAACTGAATCTCACCAGTGAATAGACTGCCCGCGACCACGTCAAACTTGGGGCGCCTTCTCCGATGGGTCGCCTCACCTGGGTCTCCGCGTAGCGCAAGTTCCACACGCCGGTACGTCGGAAGATAGACAATCTCGAATCCCTCGAGCGCCTTCTCTAACTTTTTAGTTACCTCGGAGACGGTCGGATACCTCTCCATCAACGAGGTTCGCGCCTTCTGCACCGCCGCAACTGCCTCGCGGTACTCATAGTTGAACGCTGTGAGTATCGCACCAAATATCCTGCTGTCAGAAAGGGCGCGGCGACTCTCCTCCTCCCCGCGCCATTCGTCTAAAATAAAGCTGAACATTGCAGGAGGTTCAATGCTTGCTCTACTGCAAAGTCGGATCATCTCGCCGTCGATTGGCACCTGGAGGAACTCGATCACATCATTGTGACGCAGTACTAGCTCATCGTCCTCGCCTCTGAGCTTGCATCGTATTTCGGTGAACTCCAAGTTACGCAGCCTGGAGAACTGTATTCGAAGAAATGCGTCCAAAGCACCTAGGAGCGTGGTCTTTCCGGTACCGTTCTTCGCTATCAGGATAGTCGCTGCGTGCTCTGATTCGAGCGAAATTGACCGGTATCCGTGGAGCCCCTCAATCCCGAAACGTTCGATTAGCGCGGGCTCGGCGCCCCGGAGACGAACCTTACTGACGGGCACCTCGGGGTCTGGCATGCTGTCGTCCGCTCTGTCTGTTCTCGAGCTACTGTCGGTAAGTGTACGCGCGTCTGAGGAGACTAGCCAAGTGGCAACCACTATGCCGCTCCTGTGTCTGCTTCCGGGGCCCGGCTCTCGTTGGGGGAGCGACCTTCATGGGCGCGAAGCTGCTGAGGATCGGCAGCGCCGAACGTCCGCTTCCGGAACCGCCTGGCAGGCCAGGCTATGGCCAGTTGCGTCGGCAGCGGCAACTCAAGCCGGGGCACTGCTACCGGCTGACCTGCTGGCAAGGCGTGACGGGGTCTGCCCAAAGCGCGAAGAGTGTTCGGCGCCCAGGTCACGGCGCCATCCGGACGAGGCCGCCATGCCGGGTCCGGCGAGCATGGGCATGGTGGAAGCCACCGTGACCCGGGACGGCACGCGCCGCACGGTGCGACGGTATCATCTGTCCTCGGCCAGGCGCCCGGCCGAGCCGTTTTCCCCCGCCGTGCGCGCTCACTGGCGCATCGAGACCAGCCTGCACCGGGCGCCGGCTTTGACGCGGACCGGGCCCGCAAAAGCTGCGGCCATGCCGCAGAGAACCTCGCCACACCGCGCAAGCTCGCGCGCACTCTCCCGCGCTCCGCGCGCCCCGACATCTCCATCCGGCGCAAGCCAAAGCGCTCCGGATGGTCCGACACATTCGCCCGATCCGTCCGCAGCCAGATGCGATGGCCGCGCCGCACCCGGAATTGCCGGTTGCACGCGATCGCGCCTGCCCGCATGCTGCGCCGCTCCGCCGCGACCGCGCGGCCTCAGTGGCAGGCCCAGGAATGCTGACATTCTATTTCGCTCCGGGATCAAGCTCCATGGCGGTCCATATCGCCCTGCACGAGATCGGCACGCCGTTCGACGCGCGGCCGATGTCGTTCGCCAGGCGCGAGCTGCGCACACCTGAATTCCTGGCGATCAATCCGGAAGGCAAGGTCCCGACCTTGCTGATCGACGGCCGCCGGCTGACCGAGGTCGCCGCGATCCTGTTCTATCTCGCCAAACGCTTTCCCGCCGCATCGCTGCTGCCGGAGAACGATCTGGAAGCCGAGGCGCAGGCGATCTCCTGGATGTCGTTCATCGCGGCGACCCTGCATCCGGCGCGCACGATGGGCATCGACCACGTGATGAAGGTGTGGACACTCGCGGATCAACGGCTGGGTGACCGCGAATGGGCGCTCGGTCGCTACTCGATTGCGGACATCCATTTGTTCCGCCTTTACTGGCGTCTGGCGAATTCGCTGAAGCCGGCGCCGGGCACCTTCCCCAATCTCTCGGCGCATCATCAGCGCATGATGGAGCGCCCGGCAGTGCGGCGGACCTGCGAGATCGAGGCGGCGATCGGTTACGAGCTGCCGGCGTAGGCCAGCCGCCAGCTTAGGCAATGCCCAAAGACTACCGCTTCAGGCCGGTGACCTCGGCGAGATGGTATAATTCCATTCCGGATGGAATGTGTCGCCCTTGATATTGAGGGTCATCATCTCCGCGTAGCTGACCTTGAAGCGCTTCGGAT
>PLXO01000142.1 GCA_003151425.1 Acetobacteraceae bacterium | reverse complement strand
CGGCGATTCGAGTCAGACTCTGAGAGAGCATCCGGTGTGTTGGGGCTATCGCCAAACTGGAGGATGATAACCTCAAAGGGGTCGTAGATAAGCACTTTGTCCGCGTACAAGGCTGCGAACTGAGCGAGTGAATCCACTTGCCGTATGCGGCAGTTCTGTTCCCGACAGGGATACGGACCACCTGCAAAGGCCGTGTCTCCGACAAGATCAAATTTCGAAACCGACCTTTCGGTTTGATGAGGCAGCAACGCTGAGAGATGTGCCGCATGCATCAAAAAATCATCCCTACCCCACTGCTCCATTCTAGAGAGCAGTCTGGTAGATGGAAGTCCACCCCTCGTAAACCCTAGGCGCTTGAGATAATCTAGAGACGGGGTCATTCTTTTGCTCATGAACGAAGTGCTAGAGGCTTCTGTAGGACCTCTGATGGTCTATTGCAATGGTTGACACGCGTCAGGCGTTCGAGGGCCGCCATCCTTCGCAGGTTCGGGCGTTGACCAATCTCGCGCTGCTGTCCGGGGCCAAGGCGTTGCCTCGAAGGGAGAAGCCAGGTCTTCCGGTCAAAACCGAAAATTCCCGTTGAAGCACGCGACTTTGCCGGCCGAGCGAGCGCACCAATCCGTCACAGCGGCCAGATGGCGCTAGAGTCGCCCAGGGATGTCGCGGCCGCGTGAAAGGCGAACACACCCAACGGGCGCGGCGGCGACCCTCGGTCGCTTGCGCGATGCCGTCCAGCTCGGCCAGGACATCGGCCAGAGGCACGGTCAGCCCGGCCGCCAGGTCCGCGTCGCTCTGGTCCATAGCGGCGCGAAGGTCGGCCTCGCCTGGCGTGGGCGGTGCGTCGTCGTTCGTGCGGTGGCCGGGCGGATTGTCCATCGGGCTTCTCCTGATCCAGCCATAACAGATTGGGCGGCGTGGGTCACGTTGGAAGAGGTTCAGACGAGGCCGACCGACGGTGAGGGCGGAGCGCGCGGCACGACCCTCACCCTCGGCGCTGCGCGCCTCGACCTCTCCCGCGAAGCGGGCGAGGTGAATGGGCGCCGCCGCCTATTCCTGGCTCGCGTCAGGGGCATCGGCCGCCGGCTCTCCTGGCGCTTCCTCCGCGGCCTCCTCCGCCGCCGCCGCTGCCCTCGGCACCGGCAGCTCCAGCAGCAAATCCTCCCGCCGCGGCAAATCCCGCAGGTCCTTCAGCCCGAACTGCGCCAGGAAATGCGGCGTGGTGCCCCACATCGCCGGCCGCCCCGGCGTCTCGCGCCGCCCCTTCAGCATGATCAGCCCCGCCTCCAGCAGCGCCTCCAGAGTCTGCTGTGCCAGCGAGGTACCACGGATCTCCTCGATCTCCGCCCGCGTAACCGGCTGGTGATAGGCGACGATCGCCAGCGTCTCCATCGCCACCCGAGGCAGCCGCCGAGGGATCTGCACCACCTTGCGCAGCCGCGGCGCCAGGTCCGCCGCGGTGCGGAACATCACGCCGCCCCCCGCCTCCGCCAGTTCCACCCCGCGCCCGGCATAGCGGGCTCGCAGCGCGGCGATCACCGCGTCGGCGTCGGCCGCCTCCGGCAGCAGCTGCGACAGCGCGCGCGCAGTGACCGGCCCGGCACTGGCGAACACCAGCGCCTCCGCCAGCCGCAGCGCGTCCTCGTCCGGCACATAGGGGTCCGGCACATCATGAGGGGCCGGCACAGACAGGTCCGGCACAGACAGGTCCGGCACAGAGGGATCCGGCACAGCGGGGTCCGGCACAGAGGGGTCCGGCACAGAGGGGTCACTGACATCCGGCTCCGGTGTGTCGCTCATGTCCGTTGCTCCACGCCCGCCGCATCCTGCACGACTGTCCCGTCCGTCCCGCCGGCCTCATCCGTCCCGCTGGCCGCGTCCGTCACGCCGTCCGCGTCCGTCGCGCCAACCGCATCCGTCCCGCCGGCCGCATCCTTCGCGCCAGCCGCATCCGTCCTGCCGGCCACATCGTCCGTGTCAGCGCCATCGTCCGCGCCCGCCGCATCCTTCCCACGCTCCGCACGACGCAGCAGGATCGCCCCGAACGGCGCCTCCTGGCGCAGCCGCAGCGTCCCGCCGCGCGCCATCTCCAATCCGGCCATCAGCGTGCTGGCCAGCGCCGCCCGCCGCTGCAGCGGGCTGCCCAGCTCCTCCGGCAGGAACTGCTCAAGACTGGTCCAGTCCGGCACCGACCCGAGCAGCCGTGCCAGCCGGCCCAGCGCGTCCTGCACGCTCCACAGGCTGATCGGCCGCGGCCGATAGGCCCGCTTCGTGCCCGCCGCCCGCCGCGCCGCCTGCACATAGGCGCGCACCAGCGAGGTCAGGTCCAGCACCAGGCGCGAGCGGTCGATCTCGGTATGGTCCTCCGGCGCACCGCGCGCGAACACGTCAACCCCCAGCCGCGGCCGCGCGCCCAGCCACAACGCGGCCGCGCGCATCGCCTGCAGGTCGCGCAGCCGCGCGGCGAGCACGTCGGCCGCCGTCTCGGCCTCCTCCGCCTCGGCGCCGGCCGGCAGCAGCAGCTTCGACTTCAGCCAGGCGAGCCAGGCCGCCATCACCAGCCAGTCGGCGGCCAGCTCCAGCCGGATCCGCCGAGCCCCCTCGATCACCGCCAGATACTGCTCGACCAGCGCCAGGATCGAGATCTTCGCCAGATCGACTTTTTGCGTCCGCGCCAGGTCCAGCAGCAGGTCGAGCGGCCCCTCGAACCCCTCCAGCCGGACCAGCAGACTGTCCGATGACGCGGCCGGCCCCGGCGCCCCGGGGGTCAACGTGTCGATGGTCGGCGCCCCAGTGGTCAACGCCCCGGGAGTCGGCACCTCGACGGACACCATCCCGCTGGGGCGCGCGTCAGAGAAGGTCGGCATCGCCGGCGCCGACGTCATAGCCGGCCAGCAGCAGGACAATGCGCAGTGCCCACGGCAGCACGGTGTTCAGCAATGCCGAGAACGGGTCGAACGCAATGCCGAAATCGGCCAGCAGGCGCGGCAACAGGAAGATGACCAGCAGCACCAGCAGGATGCCGAGCCGTTCCAGCCGCGCCCAGACCTGAGCAATGCGCGCCGGCAGCAGGCCGACGGCGATGCGCCCGCCGTCCAACGGCGGGATTGGCAGCAGGTTGAACAGCCCCAGCACCAGGTTCACCAGGATGAAGTCGAAGAAGAATTGCGCTGTCAGGCCGGCCTGGTCCCCAAGCCGATAGCCGCTCAGGTGCAGCAGAATTGCCGCCAGCCACGCCAGCAAGAAATTCATCGCCGGCCCCGCGGCCGCCACCACCATCATCCCCTGCCGAGGATGGCGGAAGCGCCACGCGGCCACCGGCACCGGCTTGGCCCAGCCGAACATGAACAGCACGCGGTGAAAGGTCAGCAACTGGAAGATCAGCAGGAAGCCGGGCAGCAGGATGGTGCCGACCCGGTCCACGTGCACCAACGGATTGAGCGACAACCGCCCGGCCTTCTTCGCCGTGTCGTCGCCCATCGCCAGCGCCGCATAGCCGTGCGCCGCCTCGTGCAGGGTGATCGCCAGCACGATAGGCACCACCGCCAGCGCGATTTGGACGATCAGGTTGTTCATGGGCGATGCCGTCGCGCGGTCACGCAGGCTCGCCGAGAGCCGGCGGCCAGGCGTGTTGGCCCAGACTCAGTGGTCACGCGGGGTCGCCTCCGCCGCCGCCGCCCAGCGCCAACAGCCGCGCGCGCTCGTCCGCCAGC
>PLXO01000331.1 GCA_003151425.1 Acetobacteraceae bacterium | reverse complement strand
GCGGAGCCCTGACCTTCCTTCGGTCAGGCGATGGCGTTGCGGATGGCCTGCACCGCGGTTTCGATGCCGGCCAGGTCGACGTCCAGATGGGTGCAAGCGCGGGCTCGATGGCGGTCCGTGGTGGACAGCATGATACCCTGTTTGCGCAGCCGCGTGGCCAGTTCGTCCGCGGCGAGGCCGGCGCCGGTGGTGTCGAAGAACACCAGGTTGGTCTCCGTCTCCTCCACCGTGATGCCGGGGATCTGCGCCAGCCCGCGGGCCAGCGCGCGGGCGTTGACGTGGTCGTCGGCCAGCCGGTCGACGTTGTGATCCAGCGCATACAGGCAGGCGGCGGCGCAGATGCCGGCCTGGCGCATCGACCCGCCGAGCCGCTGTTTCCAGCGCCAGGCGGTATCGATGAAATCCGCACTGCCGCACAGCACCGCGCCCAGCGGAGCGCCGAGTCCCTTGGTGAAGTCGACCCACACCGAATCGCAGCCGGCGACCATTTCGGCGGCCGGGATGCCGGCGGCGACCACGGCGTTCATCAGCCGCGCGCCGTCCATGTGCGTCGCCATGCCGTGCGCGTGGGCCGCGTCCAGCACGGCGTTCAGCCTGGCGAGCGGCCACACCGAGCCGCCGCCGTGGTTGGCGGTCTGCTCCACCTCCACCAGCGTCTGCAGCGGGGAGTTGCGGCGTTTCTCGCGGAACGCGGCGCGGAGTGTGTCCGCGTCGAACTGCCCGCGCGGCCCCTTCAGCCCCAGCACCGAGGCGCCAGTCAGCGCCGCCGGCCCACCGCCTTCGTTGTTGACGATATGCGCCGTCTCGTGCGCGATGATCTCATCGCCCGGGCGGCAATGCGTCAGGATGGCGATCTGGTTGCACATGGTGCCCGACGGCAGGAACACCGCCGCCTGCTTGCCGAGCAGCGCCGCCATGCGGTCGCACAGCGTGTGCACGGTGGGGTCGTCGCCGTGCTGCTCGTCGCCCAGCTCGGCCGCGACCATGGCGGCCTTCATCTCCGGCGACGGGCGCGTCTGCGTATCGGAATAGAGGTTGACGCGCACCGGCGGCAGCAGCGCGTCGGGTCGGACGGGCGTGTAGGTCATGGCTTCGGTCCCCTTCTCGCGACATTAGCAGAGCAGGCGACGGCGGCGCTGTCAGCCCCGTGAAAATCAGCCCTGCACCGGTGATGGTTTGCTGTCAGCCCTGAACCGGTGAAGGTTTGCTGACCGGTGCAGCGGCCGGCGGCGGGCCGTAGACATCCCGCGCACGTTTCATGAACGCACCGACCATGCGGCGCACCGCCTCGTTGAACACCACCCCGATCGCGGCTTGCAGAATGCGGCTACGGAATTCGAAATCGATGAAGAAATCGACCTCGCAGCCTTGGTCATGGGGCAGAAAGATCCAGGTATTGTTGAGGTAGCGGAATGGACCGCTCTCGTAGCGCACGCGGATATTGCCGGGACGCTCCAGGGTGTCGCGGCTGGTGAACGTCTCGCGGAACGGGCCGAAGCCGACGGTCACGTCGGCGACCAGCTCCACCGCAGTGCGGCTGCGCACCCGAGCCGCGACGCACCAGGGCAGGAACTGCGGGTATTTGCCGACATCCGCCACCAGGTCGAAGATCTGCTCCGGCCGATAGGCCACGATCTGACGCTCGGCATGCGTCGGCATGGCTCAGGCTTGAGTGGCGAGGCCGGCGGCGGCCGCGGCGAGGCGGGCGGCGCGTGCATCCCGCAGCGCGGCGAAGTCGGCGTCCGCGTGGTAGGAGCTGCGGGTCAGCGGCGTGGCGGAGACCAGCAGGAAGCCCTTGCCGCGCGCCGCGGCGGCGGTGTCGGCGAACTCCTCCGGGGTGACAAAGCGGTCGATAGCGGCGTGCTTCACCGTCGGCTGCAGGTACTGGCCGATGGTGAGGAAATCCACGTCGGCGCTGCGCAGGTCATCCATCACCTGGAGGATCTCTGCCCGCGACTCGCCGAGCCCGACCATCAGGCCGGACTTGGTGAACACCGTCGGGTCGAGCGCCTTGGCGGCATCCAGCAGGCGCAGCGAGGCGAAGTAGCGCGCGCCGGGGCGGATCGTCGGATACAGCCGCGGCACGGTTTCCAGGTTGTGGTTGAACACGTCGGGGCGGGCGTCGATGACGACCTCGACGGCGCCCGGCTTGCGCAGGAAGTCCGGGGTCAGCACCTCGATCGTGGTGCCGGGGGCGGCGGCGCGGATGGCGCGGATCGCCGCGGCGAAGTGCCCTGCCCCGCCGTCGGCCAGGTCGTCGCGGTCGACCGAGGTGATGACCACGTGCTTCAGCCCGAGTTTTGCCACGGCGTCGGCGACGCGGTTGGGTTCGTCGGCATCGAGCGCGCCGGGCAGGCCGGTGCGCACGTTGCAGAAGGCGCAGGCGCGCGTGCAGGTGTCGCCCATGATCATCATGGTGGCGTGGCGCTGCGACCAACACTCGCCGATGTTCGGGCAGGCGGCTTCCTCGCACACCGTGGTCAGGCGGTTGGCACGCATCAGCGCGCGGGTCTCGTGGTAGATCGGGTGGGTGGGCGCCTTTACCCGGATCCAGCCGGGCTTGCGCTGGATCGGGTTGTCCGGGCGGTGCGCCTTCTCCGGATGGCGGAGAGATTGGGCGCTGGACGCGCCGCCGGTGCGGTGGTCGATGACGAGGTGGGTGGCCATGGTGGGGTAGAAGTGGAGGCCAAGGCTGGGGGCGTCAAGCGCGGATCGTGGCATGCTACGGGTCCGATGTTGGACGGTAGAGCAACACGTTCGCGGTGGGGTGGAGCTGCAGCAGCAGGTCCAGGTGCCGGATATTCGCGCTGATCAGCAGCATGCCCTGCTCCACCGCCGTGAGGTAGATCAGCGCATCCAGCAGCAACTCGCGACGTCGCCCTTGGTTGCAGCACAGCTAGTCAGGGGTGAGCGCCCGCTTGGACGTGGCGAGGCCCTGGGTTTGCGCCAGAATGCCGGCAAGGACCGCCGCCTCGGTCCAGGCTGATGCGCTCGGTGCGACGGTCTTGTCCTTGGACATGTGGTCGAGATGCGACTGGATGGCGCCGATCGTGGTCGCGGTGCGCGGATCGGCTGGATCGAGCAGGCCGATGCTGATGGCCAATTCAGCACAGGCGACGCCGCAGTTGTGCACCATGTGCTGCCGCGACGCGATCAGAGCGCGGATACCTTGTGGCACCTTCCCGGTGCTGCGATGGAGATAATAGGTCGTATCAAGCAGCAAAGGCGCGACGGGAGCAGCGGCAGGGTCGAACGGCAGCGCGGTCTCCGGTCGGTAGCGCAGCGCGGCGGTGTAAACGGCGGGATTGTACCGGCTGGCGGCCTCCCCGACGGTTTCAGATGGCAAGCTCGAAATCGGCGGGCAGCCGATCCTTGTCCGACAGGAGCCACTCCACAAACGGATCGGGTGCCACGAACGCGGCGAGAGCCGCCCGCATGACCTCGGTGGTATTGCTCGTCCCAAGCTTTCGCGCAGCCGCCGCCAGCAGACCCTGATCGAGCCGTGCGCTGACCTTGTCGGCACAGCCGGTGAGGACACCGCTTGCTTGCAGCCGTTGCAACGCCTCGGCGGCCTGCGCCGCGGCGAGCTTGCTGGCGGGCTTCGGCAGCTTCCGGGCGCGGAGCCGCGTGGATGGCTTGCGGCCTGCGGACTGACTGGTGCGCTGTGTTGGTATGGCAACTCCTGTCGGACAGTTTAGCTCAGCCGTCTGACACTGTGCCAGCATGATTCGCGCCGCGTGGTCGGCCGGTCAACGCAGGTTTGCGCTGGGTCGGGTTGTCCGGCCGGCGCGCCTTCGCCGGATGGCGGAACCGATGATCTATGACGAGGTGGGTAGCCATGGTGAGGTAGGAGTGGCCGTCGCAGTTGGGGGGCGTCAAACGTGTCTTGGCACGGTCCTACGAGGGTGAATATGCGGGTCCCGGATAATCGTCCAAGGGAGGCCCGGCCCGAGGCCAAGGAACGACGCTGGCCGCCGCCCGATTCGCACCAGCGCAGGCCAGGAGGACAATAGACGACCGGGCAGAGCTGCCATAACGCATAAGCGGCCCGTCGGGGGTCACTGTCAGTGTCCGGCATTGAAACGGTAGAAAACGCCCTTGGCTATTTCGACGAGTGCGAGATACGCGAATGTCGCGCCGGCCAAATAAACGAAGAACAGCGGCGGGGGCACCACGAACCCGAACCACTGGCCCAGCGGAACAAGCGGAAGAACAATCGCGACAGCGACCGCCGCAAGGGTCATGGCGACGAGGAACCCGCACGGCCTGCTTTGGAAGCACCACCGCCGCGTTCGAATACAGAAGACCACCAGTATCTGGGTCGTCATCGACTCGATGAACCAGCCGGTCTGAAACAGCGTCTCGCCCGCGCCGAATAGGCTCAGCATGGCGTAAAAGGTGAGAAAATCGAAGATCGAGCTGACCGGGCCGAATACCAGCATGAAGCGCTCGATCAGCTTCACGTCCCACTTCACTGGCCCAAAGACAGCCTCCGGATCGACACGATCGAACGGGATTGCGATCTCCGACACGTTGTAGATGAGGTTGTTCAACAAGATCTGGATCGGCAGCATTGGCAGAAAAGGCAGGATCAGCGCGGCGCCGGCCATGCTGAACATGTTGCCGAAGTTTGAGCTTGCGCCCATCAGGACGTATTTGGACACGTTCTGGACCGTGCTGCGCCCGTGGACCACGGCTTCGCGCACCACCGAAAGGTCGTGTTCCAGCAGGATCAGATCGGCAGCCGCACGCGCGACATCGGCCGCACCGTCGACCGAGATCCCGACATCGGCGGCGTGCAGCGCCGGAGCGTCGTTGATGCCGTCGCCCAGGAAGCCGACAACATTGCCGATCCGCTTCAGCGCCAGCAGTATCCGAAGCTTCTGCTGCGGATTGACCCGACAGAACAGGTTGACCCGGGGCAACTGCCCGATTAGCGCCTCTTCCGTGAGGTGCTCCAGCGCCTCGCCCGTCAGCACGCCCGTCACCGCTACGCCGATCTCAGTGAAGACATGGCGGGTCACGAGCTCGTTATCGCCGGTCAGCACCTTCACGGCGATACCCGCAGCCGCCATTGCCTGGATCGTCGCCCCGGCGCTTGCCTTCGGCGGATCGAGGAAGACGGCAAAGCCGGAGAACACCAGATCACTCTCGTCGCTGATCGCGGCGGTCTCGTGGCTGGCATCGACCATGCGGCTGGCTATGCCGAGTGCGCGGAATCCCTGCGCACCGAGCGCGTCAAGGGTAGCCTCGAAGCTACGGCGCGTCTCGGCGTCGAGCGGCCGCTCCTCTCCCTGCGCGTCCTCATACCGCCCGGACAGGCGCAGGAGATCCTCCGGCGCCCCCTTCACGATCAGCCGACGCTGGGCGTCGTGCTCGACCAGAACCGAGACACGCCGTCGCTCGAAATCGAACGGTACCTCATCGACCTTCCTCCAGCCGGTCATGTCGAACGGATGAGCGGCGAGAATCGCCTCGTCGAGCGGGCTCTTCATGCCGCTTTCGAACCGGCTGTTGACAAACGCATAGGCATAGACGCGCTGACTCTCGGCGCCACGCCCGTCGATCGCGCGAACCAGCTTGATCGTGGCTTCAGTCAGCGTGCCGGTCTTGTCGGTGCACAACACCGACATCGCGCCGAGATCGTGGATCGATGCCAGCCGCTTGACGATGACCTTGCGGCCGGCCATGCGCAGCGCGCCGCGGGACAGCGTCACGGTCGTGATCATCGGCAGCAGTTCGGGCGTCAGTCCCACCGCCAGCGCCACTGCGAACAGCAGCGAGTCCAGCACCGGCCGTCCGAACACCACGCGGATCGCCAGCACCACGACCACGAGCGCAAGCGTCAGCCGCGCGATCACCAGCCCGAATTCGCGCAGGTCGCGCTCGAACGGCGAGGGCGCCTGCGCCTGCGCCAGGGCCGACGCCGCAGCCCCGAACACCGTGGCGCGTCCGGTCTTGACCGTGATCGCGATCGCCTCGCCGGTCTGCGCCACCGATCCGCGAAACAGCGCGCCCGAGGTGTCGTCGGAATCCGCCGCGGCGCCCGTGGCCGGCCGCTTCGGGACCGGATAGGGCTCGCCGGTCAGCGCCGCTTCGCCCGTGGTGCAGGCGGTGGATTCGAGGATCAGGGCGTCGGCCGGGACGATATCGCCGGCGCGCACGCGCAGCAGGTCTCCGGGCACGACGCTCTCGACGTCGACCTGCCGGAAAACGCCGTCGCGTTTGACTTCGGCCTTGAGCGCCACCGAGCGCCGCAGAATTTCCGCGGTCCTCACCGCGTGTCCTTCCTGCACGGTATCGAGCCCGATCGAGAGCGAGAGAATCAGGACGATGATCGAGCCGCCGATCTCATCGCCGGTCAGCATCGAAACGACGCTGCGCGCATTCTGAAATGATTCGATGACCATTCGAACGGCTGCGGCCTTTGACCCGGCTCGCCAAGTCTACCCGCTTCCGCCGTCCTGATTTGACCCACATCAATACCCGGCCACCACGGCAAGGCGCGCCGATGCGATGCTGCAGGCGGTCCGGACGGCGCTGGAAGCCGTCTACGCCACGCTGAGCGACGAGCAGAAAGCCCGGCTCGATTCGAACCTCGGCCATGGCCGGTTCCGGCACTGGCGCGATCGCTGGTAGGGCCGCAGCAAAGCCAGGCGCACGGGCGAAGCGGCAGTGGGGCGCATTCGACCTTAGCCGTATCCGCCGCCATTCTCCCGACACAAATTTTCCGGGGATATCAAAGGCTTGAACGCGGTTTCGAGGCGGGCTTGGGGCCCGTTCTTGCTTGCGTCGCTAGCCCGCTTCCGTTATCCGGTTGAGTGCCTCGCATGCGAGCGGCCCCCGGCCGTGATTTCGGCTGGGCGCATGATCGGAAAGAGCGGGCAGCGATTTTCCGAACAGAACATGCTCGTACTGAGATAGTTGCAGAGGGAATACCCGCGAATGGCC